>JANNFA010000036.1:0-11397 GCA_031379345.1 Candidatus Omnitrophota bacterium
AGCTCGAGCGGCAGTCGGGCGCGTTTTTTCCCTCGATACGTGAATACGCCGCTGAATATGTAATTTCGAATGAACGTATGAAAAAAGCTAAAAAGGATGTCGTCGTGATGCATCCCGGCCCTATCAACCGCGGGGTGGAGCTATCTGGCGAGGTCGCCGACGGGCCGCAGTCGGTGATCCTGGACCAGGTGACCAATGGGGTCGCGGTCAGAATGGCTGTATTATTTTTAACAACTTTGGTGGAAAGATGAAAATTCTTATAAAAGGCGGACATGTCGTTGATCCGAAGAATAAATTGGATGCTGTTTCGGATGTTTTCATCGAAAACGGCCTGATCAAGAAAGTCGCGTCCTCTATCGCCGAAAAGACGGATGTCACCATCGACGCGAAAGGCAAATATGTGACGCCGGGGCTGATCGACATGCATGTGCATCTGCGCCAGCCGGGTCAGGAATACAAAGAAACCATTGAAACGGGTCTTCGCGCGGCAACGAAGGGCGGATTCACCGGCGTGTGTCCGATGCCGAACACGGAGCCGGTGGCTGACAGGCGCTCCGACATGGAGTTCATGCGAGAGGAAGCTAAACGCCTTTCTCTTGTAAACCTCTGGCCGGTCGGGGCCGTAACGTTAAAACAGCTAGGGAAAGAGCTGACGGAGTTCGGCGAGCTAAAAAAAGGCGGTGCGGTCGCCCTGTCGGACGATGGGCATCCGATCACAGATTCCAATATTTTGCGCCGCGCTCTCGAATACGCTAAAAAGTTCAATTTGCCTATCCTTGTGCATTGCCAGGATGAAGGTCTTTTCTGCGGCGGATGTATGAATGAGGGTTCCGTGTCAACGAGGCTCGGTCTTCCCGGCATCCCGGCTGAATCGGAGTCGGTGGAAGTCGCCAGGGACATCCAGCTCGCCGAACTCACCGGCGGAAAGCTGCACTTCTGTCATATTTCCAGCCGAAAATCTCTTGAGATCATGCGTCAGGCCAAGGCCCAAGGCTCCAAGTTTACCGCCGAGACCTGCCCGCATTATTTTCATCTTACGGACGAGGCTGTGATGCACTACAATACCAACGCAAAAATGAATCCGCCTCTTCGCGGAGAGGAAGACAGGAGGGCTGTCAAAGAAGCGCTACGGGCAGGAACCATCGACGCAATCGCGACCGACCATGCGCCGCACACGGACAATGAGAAGGATGTCGAGTTCGACAGAGCACCTTTTGGCATCATCGGGCTAGAGACCTCATTACCGCTTTCGCTGGACCTTGTGCGTGAAAAAGTTTTGACGATGTCCTCCTTGGTGGAAAAAATGTCGCTAGGACCGGCACGTATCCTTAATTTGGAACGCGGTCACCTATCTGAAGGCGCCGTGGCGGATGTGACGGTGTTTGACATGGACCTTGAGTGGACGGTGATAAAAGACGAGCTTGAGTCGAAATCAAAAAACTCTCCGTTTTTGGGAAGAAAAATGAAAGGAAAGGCCACGCACGTTATTTGCGGCGGGCGCGTGGTCCTCTCGGATGGAAAGATCCAAAATTAAAAAAATAGCGGTTCTTACGCTGGAAGATGGCCAAGTTTTCCGCGGTTCTTCTTTCGGCGCCGAAGGCGAAGCGTATGGCGAAGTAGTCTTCAACACCAGCATGATGGGCTATCAGGAGATCCTCACTGACCCTTCCTATAAGGGACAGATGGTCTGCATGACCTATCCTCTTATCGGCAATTACGGTGTGAATAAAGAAGATATGGAATCTACCCGGCCGTTCCTCGAGGGGTTCATCGTAAAAGAAGTAAGCCGGATCTATTCGAACTGGCGCGCGACCGAGGATTTGGGTTCCTACTTGAAGCGCAACAATATCGTTGGTATTGAAGGCATCGATACACGCCGTCTCACGAAGCATATCCGCGAGCACGGTGCAAAAAAAGGCGTGATTTCCACGACGGACTTCGACGGGAAAAACCTTGTCCGGAAAGCAAAAGCGTCCGCCGGCCTCGAAGGGCGTGACCTTATCAAGGAAGTCACTTGCAAAAAGGCCTATGACTGGAACGCGACCGGAAAATACCGTGTGGCTGCTATTGATTCCGGCATTAAACACAATATTTTAAGGAACCTTGAAGCACGGGGCTGTCAGGTGCGTGTTTTTCCGGCGACGGCCCAGGCTAAGGAAATATCTGAATTTAAACCGCATGGTCTTTTTCTCTCAAACGGCCCTGGCGATCCCGCTGCACTTTCTTATATTGTGAACACAGTCAAAGAGCTTATCGGCACGAAACTTCCCGTGTTCGGCATCTGCCTTGGCCACCAAATACTCGGCCAGGTGTTTGGCGGAAAGACTTTCAAGCTCAAGTTTGGCCATCATGGCGGAAATCAGCCCGTGCAGGACCTTGAAACCGGTGCCGTCCTTATTACCGCACAGAACCACGGTTTCGCGGTGGATGTAGACTCTATCCCCGATAAGAACGTGGTTCTCACGCATGTGAACTTGAATGACCGCACCTGCGAGGGGATGGAGCACAAGACACTGCCCGTTTTTTCCGTGCAGTATCACCCTGAAGCGGCGCCTGGGCCTCATGATGCAGCTTGCCACTTTGATAAGTTCATAGGAATGATGAAAAAGAATGCCTAAACGTACCGATATCAAAAAAATTCTTATCATCGGCTCGGGCCCTATCGTCATCGGACAGGCCTGCGAGTTCGATTATTCAGGGACGCAGGCCTGCAAAGCGCTTCGTGAGGACGGTTTCGAAGTCATCCTCATCAATTCGAATCCCGCGACCATCATGACCGACCCGCAGACCGCCGACCGCACCTATATCGAACCCATCACAGTCGAATTCCTAGAGAAGATCATACAGATCGAGAAACCTGATGCGGTTCTTCCTACTCTGGGTGGACAGACGGCGCTCAACACCGCTGTCAAAGCCCACGAGGCAGGTATTTTCGAGAAATACGGCGTAAAGATGATCGGAGTGAACGTGGATTCGATCAAAAAGGCCGAAGACCGTCAGCTTTTCAAGAAGGCGATGCAGAAGATCGGTCTCGACATGCCGAGGTCGGGTCTCGCGCACACGATCGAGGAAGCGCGGGAAGTCCTCAAGGAGATCAAGTTGCCTGTCGTCGTGCGTCCGAGCTTCACACTGGGCGGCACGGGCGGCGGTATTTGCGAGACGATGCAGGAGTTTGAGAGGATCGCGGCCTACGGTCTTCAACTTTCTATGACAAGCCAGATCCTGATCGAGGAATCCATCGTGGGGTGGAAGGAATTTGAGCTTGAGGTAATGCGCGACCGGAAGGACAATGTCGTCATCATCTGCTCTATCGAAAATTTCGACCCGATGGGTGTGCATACCGGTGATTCCATTACGGTGGCTCCCGCTCAGACGCTCACGGACGTCGAATATCAGAAAATGCGTGATGCTTCAATCGCCTGTATCCGTGAGATAGGCGTCGAGACAGGCGGCTCCAATATTCAATTCGCGTTGAATCCTGATGATGGGCGCATGATCGTGATCGAGATGAACCCGCGGGTTTCACGCTCTTCCGCGCTCGCGTCAAAGGCCACCGGATTCCCGATTGCGAAGATCGCGGCGAAACTAGCCGTAGGCTATACGCTTGATGAGATCCCCAATGACATTACCCGGATGACGCCGGCCAGTTTCGAGCCGACGATCGATTACTGTGTTGTGAAGATCCCGCGTTTTGCATTCGAGAAATTTCCAGGGGCCGACGCGACGCTCGGAACACAGATGAAATCGGTGGGCGAAGTGATGGCCATCGGCCGCACATTCAAGGAAGCCTTTCAGAAGGGTCTGCGTGGCCTCGAGATCAAGGCCGCCGGATTTGAATCCAAGAAAGCTACCGGCGATCTCTTAAAAAACTTAAAGACTCCCAATGCGGAGCGCTTTGCATATCTTAAGCGAGCGCTCGAAGAGGGGATGAGCCTTGAGAAAATCCACGAAATCACGAACATCGATCCCTGGTTTCTTGAGAATCTAGCGGAGATCGTCGAGTTTGAAAAGGAACTTAGGTCCGCCACAAAACTCGGCGGACTTTCACCCGTCTTTTTAAGACGGGCGAAAGAGATGGGTTTTTCGGATATTCAGCTGGGTGAGATATTTTCCGCCTCTGAAACCGAGATACGCGAGATCCGGAAGGAGGAGGGCATCATCCCAGCTTATAAACTTGTCGACACTTGCGCGGCCGAGTTCGAGGCGTTCACCCCATATTATTATTCTACCTATGAAGAAGAGGACGAGGTTAAGACGACCTCAAAAAAGAAGATCATGATTCTGGGTGGCGGCCCAAATCGTATCGGGCAGGGCATCGAGTTTGATTACTGCTGTTGCCATGCGGCGTTTGCGCTGAAAGATGCCGGATTTGAGACCATCATGGTCAATTGCAACCCCGAGACCGTTTCCACCGACTACGACACCTCCGACCGTCTTTATTTCGAGCCGGTGACCTTTGAAGATGTCATGAATATCATTGATAAAGAGAAACCGCAGGGGGTGATCGTCCAATTCGGCGGACAGACGCCGCTCAACCTCGCGCTTGCGCTCAAAAAAGCGGGTGTTCCGGTAATCGGAACAAGCCCGGAGGCCATCGACCGCGCGGAAGACCGGAAAAAATTTTCCCAGCTTATCCAGAAACTCGGTCTGAGACAGCCGGCGAATGGAAACGCGGTCACTTTTGAGGAAGCCAGACGCGAAGCTTCCCGTATTGGTTATCCCGTGTTGGTGCGTCCATCCTATGTGCTTGGCGGCCGGGCGATGGAGATCATATACGATGAGACGGTGCTCGAGAATTACATGAACCGCATGACGGATGTCACCGTAGACCGACCTATTTTGGTCGATCAGTTTTTAGAAGATGCAAAAGAAGTGGATGTCGACATGATCGCCGATGGGGAGACTTTCGTGGTGGGCGGCGTCATGGAACATATTGAGCAGGCGGGTATTCATTCAGGTGACAGCGCCTGCTCCCTGCCTCCGTATTCTCTCTCCACGGCCGTCATTGATGAAATAAGGCGTCAGACAGCCGCTCTTGCGCGTGAGCTACGTGTGATTGGTCTTATGAATGTGCAATTTGCCGTGAAAAATAATGAAGTCTATGTGCTTGAGGTGAACCCGCGCGCGTCTCGCACCATTCCATTTGTTTCAAAGGCGATCGGGGTGCCTCTGGCGAAGTTGGCGTCCCAGGTGATGGCCGGGAAAAAGTTAAAGGAGCTCGGTTTTACGTCGGAGATCGTCCCTGATTTTTTCTCGGTAAAAGAAGTCGTGCTTCCTTTTGTCCGATTCCGCGGCGCGGACATCCTGCTTGGCCCGGAAATGAAATCAACGGGCGAAGTGATGGGGATCGATGCAGATTTCAGTCTTGCGTTTGCAAAAGCCCAGATCGCTGCGAGCTCCTCCTTGCCGCTTGAAGGGACTGTTTTTGTGAGTGTGAAGGACCGCGACAAAGTCGCCATCGTGCCGATCGCCCGCCTGCTTCACGAGATGGGATTCAGCCTTGCTTCTACCTCCGGAACCGCCAAAGTTTTGGGAGAGAACGGCATCCCTACAGAAATTCTCAAGAAAGTGGCCGAAGGAAGTCCTAACGCGATGGATTTAGTCCGGCAAGGGAAGCTTGCGCTGGCGATCAATACGCCCGCCGGAGAAAAGCCAAGACAGGATGAGATCCGCATCCGCACGCTCGCCGTCACGCATGGTGTTCCTTGCGTCACTACGATCGAAGGCGCAAAGGCATCCGTGAACGGCATCCGCTCCATGAAGGAAAAGACGATGAAGGTAAATGCGTTGCAGGATTATCACAAACAGTTGAAAACGAAAAAGCCGGTCTATGTTTAAGGAAACCTGTGAGGTTCTTGAGAATAAGACCGTTGCGCCTGATCATTTTTTGCTGAAGCTGAGCTCAAAAAAAATCGGGAAGGCCGCGCTCCCCGGCCAATTCGTCCAAATTCTTTGCAGCGGGGATTCCTTGGACCCTTTATTACCGCGTCCTTTTAGTTTTCTGGAGGCCTCCCCGACAAGCTTCTCTCTTCTTTATCATGTGGTTGGCCAGGGGACTGAATTGATGGCCAAGTTCAAAAAAGGCGACAAGGTCCATGTGCTGGGGCCGCTTGGGAAGGGCTTCACGTTGAGAAGGAAGACGGAAGATGGAAGAGGGAAGAGACTTCTTGTTGGAGGCGGCGTGGGGATACCTCCGCTTTACCATCTAGCGAAAGACCTCGTCCGGACTAAGGAGGTCAAAAAAAGCGATATTCATGTTTTTTTGGGGGCAAGAAACAAGTCGTTGCTTCTTTGCGAAAAAGATTTCTTAAAACTTGGCGTCCAACTGCATCTTGCGACCGATGACGGTTCCAAGGGTCATAAAGGTTATGTCACACAAGTGTTGGTTAAGTTTTTGAAATCTTCCATCTTCCATCTCCCATCTTCCCTCATCCATAGCTGCGGGCCGACCCCAATGCTCAAAGCCGTCTCGCTAGTTGCCAGTGAGTTCGGCGCTCCGAATGAGGTATCGGTCGAAGTGCCGATGGCCTGCGGTTTTGGTGCCTGCCTGGGATGCGCCCTCAAGGTGAAGGGGGAAACGCCTGGCTCGCATCGCTTCGCCATCGCCTGCACGGAAGGCCCGGTGTTCGAAGGCTCAAAGATATTATGGGATTAGACCTCTCTGTCCAGATAGGGAAGATCAAGTTGAAGAACCCGGTGCTCGTCGCGTCGGGAACCTTCGGTCATGCCAAAGAGTTCGAAGATTTTTTCGATCTAAAAAAACTAGGCGGTATCGTCACCAAGACCATCACGCTCAAGCCGCGACTCGGGAATCCTCCGCCGCGTATCGTCGAGACTCCGGCCGGCATGTTAAACGCGATCGGTCTCCAGAATCCGGGCGTGGAGAGGTTTATCGAGGATAAACTGCCCTATTTAAAAAAACTGGGAGTCCCTATCATCGTGAGCGCCATGGGTTATAGCGTGGATGAGTTTATGCAGGTTGTGCAGACGCTTGACCGTGCGGATGGGATTGACGGCTATGAACTTAATCTTTCCTGCCCGAATGTTCCTTACAGCTCCAAAACAGAGACTCTTTCGCTCGTGAAAATGTTCGCGCATGATGACCGCATGATCGAGGAAGTGGTCTCGGCTGTGAGACAAGTCACCGACAAAACTTTGATCGCCAAACTGGGTCCCGATGTGTCGGATGTCCCGAAGATGGCGTTGGCCGCCGAAAAAGCCGGTGCGGACGCCGTGTCCCTCATCAACACATTCATCGCGATGGTCATTGATGTGAAGACGAGGAAACCGGTACTCGCGAACAAGACCGGGGGTCTTTCGGGCCCCTGCATTCGTCCGATCGCGGTGCGCATGGTTTGGGAGACGGCAAAACGAGTCAAGATCCCAGTACTTGGCATGGGTGGGATCATGAATGCCGAGCACGCGCTCGAGTTTCTTATCGCGGGCGCCACTGCTGTTCAGGTTGGCACTGCGAACTTTATGAATCCGGAGGCATCGTCGCAGGTGCTCAATGGGATCGAAGATTTCATGAAAAAGGAGAAGTTGAGTTCTATGAAAGAAATTATTCGTTCGGTGAAGAGCTGATGAGCGATAAACTGATCGTCGCTTTGGACGTTCCGGATCTGAAGCAGGCCGAGGCGATCGTCGAGAAGATCTCGCCGCTGGTAAAGACCTTCAAGATCGGAAAAGAACTTTTTACTTCAGCCGGCCCCGAGGCCGTTCGTATGGTGCACGCGCATCAAGGCCGTGTGTTTCTCGACCTGAAATTCCACGATATTCCGAACACAGTGGCGTCCGCCTGCGAAGCGGCCGCGAAACTCGGTGTTTTCATGATGAATGTCCATGCCCTTGGCGGAAAGACCATGATGGTGAGCGCCGTCCAGGCGATCCTCCAAGCGGCTGCTGGAAAAAAAATCACGGCTCCAAAAATTCTGGGAGTGACTGTTTTGACAAGCATGAAGGATACAGACCTAAAAGAGGTGGGTATCTCCAAGAAAGTGAAACAGGAAGTGCCTATTCTGGCGGTCCTTGCAAAAAACTCCGGGCTAGACGGGGTGGTCGCCTCCGCGCAGGAGATATCGTTGATCCGTAGTTTTGTCGGGAAGAATTTTTTGATCGTCACACCCGGTGTCCGTCCCACGTGGGCCGCCCATGGGGATCAGAAGCGCGTCATGACGCCGGCTGAAGCGGTCTCTGCCGGTGCGGATTATATCGTTGTCGGTCGTCCGATCACACAACATCCCCAGCCGCTTGCCGCTGCAGAAAAAATCCTGAAAGAGATTGAACGAGAATCCTGACAAGGGGTACTTTCTTTTTCTGAAGGAACTCGTTCGCCTCGAGGAAAAAGAAGAGTTCGAACAGGTCCGGGAAGAATTCACTTCCTTGAGCCCTTCTGAGCGGGAACTCCGCGGCAAAGCCCTTTTAAACCTTCGTCTTGAAGAGCGGCACTACAGTCCCGCCGGCCATTTTCTGGCCACATTTTTTCTGGAAAAAAAAGCGTCCCTCCCAATTTTCACACTGGAGGTCGGAGACATGGTAAGCCTGGTTCCGAAACCTGCCGTGGAAGAGGATTATCTTTCAGGCACGATATACGAGCGGTCCCCTGAGTCCATCACGGTGGCGTTCCAAGAGGATATCCCGGAAGCGGACAGTTATGAACTTCACCGCTCCGTGAACCGCGTTACCTATAAGCGCATGGCGGAGACACTGGACGCTGTTTACCAGACGCAGAACACCCGCCTGGCCGTCTTTCGAGACATTTCACTCCGAACCCGAAAAGCAGTCTGTAATGACATCGATGACGGGGCTCGTGTTTGGTTTGATCCGGGGCTTAACGATTCCCAGAAAGAGGCGGTACGTAAAGCGCTTTCCGCCAAAGACGTGATGCTCGTGCACGGACCTCCGGGCACAGGAAAAACCACCGCGCTTGTCGAGATCGTGCGTCAAACACTTTTACGGAAACAATCTATTTTCGTCACCGCCCCGAGCAACACGGCCTGCGATAATCTCCTTGAGCGTCTTGTGGATAAAGGGGTGAATGCCCTTAGACTAGGTCATCCTGCGCGAGTCAGCGACCATCTTCGTGAGCATACGCTTGATTTTAAACTCGCGCTTCATCCGGTCGCTAAAGAAATTCCAAAAGCGGAGGCCGAGATGGCGCGCTTGAAGAGCCGTCTTGAGCGCTACCATCATCGCCGCAGCCCGGGCCGCGAGGAAGAGCAGGCGCTGCGACGAGACATCTCGCTTCTTCGGCAGGAAATACAGAACATCCGTAAGGAGGTCCTCACGCGCGTCATGAAAGAGGCGGAGGTCGTGGTCGGCACGCCCACAGGCATCCAGACTCGCGCGGTACGCGAGAAGACATTCGATCTTGTTGTTATCGACGAGGCGACACAAGCCACGGAACCCATCGCATGGATCCCGATGACGGCCGCTGTCAAAGTCGTGATGGCCGGAGACCATTTTCAGCTTCCTCCCACAGTGCGTTCGAAAGAGGCAGACGCCAAAGGTTTGGGCCGCACGCTGTTTGAGCGCTATTACGAGATCCTTGGCCCTGAGTTCAAGGCGCTTTTGGACCGTCAGTACCGCATGAACGAGAAGATCATGGGTTTCTCCTCACACATGTTCTATAAAGACCGCCTGATCGCAGATGAGTCGGTACGATTGCAGACTTTGTCCGGGCTTCCTAATGTAAAAGACATGCTCGAGACCCGCGAGCCGCTCCTTTTTATCGACACCGCCGGAAAAGGGTTTGAGGAAAAACTCGAAACAGGCAGTGAAAGCCGCTATAACCCCGAAGAAGCGGAGCTGGTGTTGGCAGAGCTGAGAAAAATGCTCGAAGCCGGTGTGAAGCCTGAGGAAGTGGCTGTGATCAGTCCCTACAGTGCGCAGGTGCGTTTATTGACGAGCCGGTTCTCTTTGCCAGGACTGGAGATAGACAGTGTTGACGGTTTTCAGGGCCGGGAAAAAGAGCTCGTCATCGTTTCACTGGTACGTTCCAACCTTACCGGAGAACTAGGTTTTCTGAATGACACCCGGCGTATGAATGTGGCCATGACGCGTGCGCGTCGGCGGCTTGTCGTGATCGGAGACAGCGGCACGCTTTCCACACTTCCTTTTTACAAGGCTTTTATCGCCTATGCCGATGCGAACGGGGCGTACAAAAGCGTCTGGGAAGTGGTATAATCCTGAATTTATGAGCGAAAAAGATGTCCTGAATATATTCCAGAAAGAAAAAGCCTACCTCACCGGCCATTTTCTCCTTTCCAGCGGCCTGCACAGTCCCAATTACATGCAATGCGCCCTTGTTTTTCAGAGACCTAGTGTTGCGGAGAAACTTTGCAAAGAGCTCGCAAAAAAGATGAAGGCCCACAAAATAGATGCCGTCATTGGCCCGGCACTTGGCGGTATCCTCGTCTCGTATGAGATGGGACGTGCGCTCAAGGTACGGACTCTCTTCGCTGAGCGTGTAGACGGTTCATTCTGTTTGCGCCGGGGATTTTTCCTTAAAAAGAACGAACGAGTCCTTGTGGTTGAGGACGTGATCACTACCGGGAAATCAATTTATGAGGTGATAGACCTTGTGGAGCGTTTGGGCGCCAAGGTCGAGGCGGTCGCCTCTATTGTGGATCGCAGTGATGGCGCTGCTGTTTTTGCCCAGGAGTTTCACTCACTCCTAAAAATACAGATACGTAGTTATCGCCCGGAAGACTGCCCGATTTGCCGCGAACGTAAAATCCCCTTAGTCAAACCGGGCAGCCGTGACCTAAAAGCTGTTTAAAGGAGGTTTTTTATGAATAAGACATTTTTAGTCTCTTTACTTTTAATGTTGACCGTAACCCCTCTTTATGCCGCAACCCAACAACAGGGAACCTACGATAAAGAGCAGATAAAACAGGATTATCGTGCCTTTTTACAGCAGCTCAAGTCTCTGAACGCCCAATATAAGGAAATAACAGGCGAAATGGGCAAAGTCATGAAAGAGGAAGGAATTCCGAGCTGGGATATGGGAGACGCGACGAAAGTAGCCGACAAGGTCAAAGAAAATACGCAAGATCTTGGTGGAGGGGCATTTATGAAGGAATCCGAGAAGGAAATGGCTCTCACACTGGATCTGCCTGGCTATAAAAAAGACTCCATTAAACTCCATTATAAGGACGGAAAGACTCTCGTTATTAATGCCGAAAGGAAGCTTGATAGTCTGACTCGTTCTTTTGAGCGTTCCTTTGATTTGCCTGCTACGGGGGACCAAAAGAACAGTGTTGCCACCTATGAAGACGGGGTTTTAACCGTTAAAATCCCCAAAACGACCTCCCCCCAGGAAATTTCCATCCCTATCCGGTAATAGCTTGTAATCCTTTCAGGTCTATTTATTTGTTGCTTTAATAGCCTATCCAT
>JANNFA010000079.1:0-21030 GCA_031379345.1 Candidatus Omnitrophota bacterium
TAACGCGTGCTGGCTTCCAGCGCCGCCTTCGCGACGCCCATCACATTGTAGTTGGGCATCACGCGTTGACCGCCGAGATAGGTCAAAGTCAGAACACTGCCGCCGCCCCGTTTTTCCAAAAGCGGCTCTGCCTTCCGCGTCACCAAAGTAAAAGAGAAAGCACTCACATCGAGCGCTATGTTGAACCCATCGAGTTTTGTATCGACGAATCGGCCGCTGATATCTTCCGCCTTCGCGTAGGCGATACAGTGCGCTACAAAATCAAGGCCTCCCCACGCTTTGTCGATTCCCGCGAACATCGCATCCACTTGATTTTCGTCGGTCACGTCACAAGCAAAAAGTAGCGAGCCATTTAAGGTGTTCGCGAGTTCTTCGACATTTTCTTTGAGGCGATCCCCCTGGTAGCTGAACGCCAACTGGGCCCCATGGTCGGCTGCGCTCTGCGCAATGCCCCAAGCGATGCTGCGTTTATTTGCGACGCCCAGAATAAGGCCCTTCTTCCCTTCGAGGAGCTTTGTCATTTGAACCTCATTTGATCCTCTTCACGAGGATGGTCGTATTATGGCCGCCAAATCCCAAGGAGTTTGAAAGACAGACGTTGACCTCGGTCTTGCGCGCTTTGTTTGGGATGTAGTCCAGATCACACTCCGGGTCAGGCGTGGACTGATTGATGGTCGGGTGGAGTATCTGGTGCTTCAGTGAAAGGCAGCAAGCCACAAACTCGATGCCGCCGGCTGCGCCAAGCGTGTGTCCGGTCATGGATTTTGTAGAACTGATCTGCAGCTTCTTCGCGTGGTCCTTGAAAACTTTTTTAATGGCCAACGTCTCGATCCGGTCATTCATCTCCGTGGACGTCCCGTGCGCATTCACGTAGGTGACGTCCTCAGGACGAAGACCGCCGTCTTTTAGCGCGTCCTCCATGCATCGTGAGGAACTTTGAGCCTCCGGGTGCGGCGCCGTCATGTGGTAGGCGTCGCCGTTCAAGGCATACCCCGCCATCTCTCCATAAATGTGTGCCCCGCGCGCCTTCGCGTGCTCATACTCTTCCAGCACCACGATACCGGCGCCCTCGCCCATCACGAACCCTTCGCGGTCCTTGTCTAAAGGCCGCGAGGCTTTTTCGGGCTCACTGTTGCGTTTGGAGAGCGCTTTCAATGCACAGAAACCGCCGATACCCAAAGGCGTCACGCAACTCTCCGTCCCGCCAGCCACCATGACCTTGGCATAACCATGCTTGATCGTACGATAGGCTTCGCCGATTGCGTGTGTGCCGGTCGCGCAGGCGGAGACCACTGCTGTATTGGGGCCTTTTAACCCATGCAGCATAGACACCCATCCCGAGGCCATGTTGATGATAAGAAGAGGGATCATGAACGGAGAGAATTTTTCAGGCCCGCGCTCTAAATAGATCGAGTGGGTCTCTTCCACAATACGCAAGCTTCCGATCCCGGAGCCGATCAGCACGCCGACCTGGTAGGGGTCTTCCTTCGTGATGTCGAGTCCGGAATCCTTTAGCGCCTCCCCTGCAGCCGTGACTGCAAACTGGGTGAAACGTTCCATGCGCTTGGATTCTTTATGTGGAATGGTCGCTTTGGGGTCGTAGTCTTTTACTTCCGCCGCGATCTGACAATCAAAACGGGCGGGATCAAATGGCGTGATACGACCCACACCGCTTTTGCCTGCGATGAGACCGGACCAAAAATCGTTGACGTTGTTTCCGATAGGGGTCACGACACCGAGGCCAGTGACCACTACACGTGGATGAGGCATGAACTTGTTAAATGGAAAAAACGGGGATTATTTGGAGCTCTTGGCCGCTTTTTGCTCGACGTACTTGATGGCTTCGCCGACGTTCGTCATCTTCTCGGCTTCTTCGTCCGGGATCTCGATCCCAAACTCTTCTTCCAACGCCATCACGAGTTCCACGGTGTCCAATGAATCTGCGCCCAAATCGTCTACAAAAGAGGCTGTGTCGGTGACTTCTTCTGCCTTCACGCCCAGCTGCTCCGCAATGATGGAACGTACCTTCTGTCCGGCATCACTCATTGAGTTCATACCTCCTTGTAAAGGTTTGTCATCCGCCACACTACTTGGCGGATTATCACATTACCATGCCGCCGTCGACCGTCAGCACCTGCCCCGTAATGAAACTGCTTTCATCCGAAGCCAGGAACAACGCCGCTTTGGCGATGTCGGTCGGCTGCCCAAGCTTGCCGACCGGGATTGATTTTAATATCGCGTTCTTGATGTCATCGCTGAGCGCGCGTGTCATGTCCGTGTCGATAAAACCCGGCGCAATCGCGTTGATCAAAATATTACGTGAACCCAACTCTTTGGCCGCGGACTTCGTCAGCGCGATAATGCCGGCCTTGGAGGCTGCGTAATTCGCCTGCCCCGCGTTGCCTATCAGACCGATTACCGAAGCCATATTGATAATCCGGCCGGCTCGCTGCCGCATCATGGGCTTCGCAACCGCCCGCAGACAGAGAAAAGCGCCCTTCAAATTCGTGTCGAGCACCTCGTCCCAGTCCTCATCGGACATGCGAAGAAGGAGCCCGTCCCGAGTGACGCCCGCATTGTTGACGAGTATATCAACACGCTCGAACTTGTCAAGCGCTTTGTCCACAAGTTCATCCACTTTTTCACTCTGTTTAACATCCAATGGAAAACAGAAAGGCTCGTAACCTCCTGCGCCCCGAATTTCCTCTGAAAGAGACTTCAAAAGCTCCTCCGAACGCGCGGTCAGGACGAGCTTGGCGCCTTCTTTCGCAAATAAAAGGGCGATCTCGCGGCCGATCCCCTTAGAAGCTCCCGTGATGATCGCGATCTTCCCTTCCAATTTCCTAGACATGGGCCTCCTCCAGGACGTGAAAATCATCCAGCGTTCCGATAGACAGGGTCTCGGCCTCGGGATCTATCTTCTTCATCAGCCCCTTCAGCACTCTTCCGGGCGCAAACTCGATGAAATGACGGACGCCGTGCGCGAGCATGTACCGCATGGAATCCTCCCAGAGGGTGCGGTGATTCATTTGCTTGACCAGGATCTGTTTAATTTTATCCGGTGAACTCTCGACACCGGCAGTCAGGTTCGACACGACCGGGATCTTTGGAGAGACCACCTTGACGTCCCCAAGCGCCTTTTCGATGCGCAGACAGGCGGAGTCCATGCAATGAGAATGAAAGGCTCCGGAGACGTCGAGCGGCAGCACTTTGCGGGCGCCGGCCTCACGAAGCTTCTCGATGGCCTCCTCTACCTTATCTTTATATCCTGAAATGACGATCTGTCCGGGAGCATTCAGGTTCCCGACTTCCGCGCCGGTTGCCTTGCAAACAGCCTCGACCGTGGCAAGGTCCACCCCTATCACCGCAGCCATCATTCCCGGTTTTTCAAGAGAGGCTTCGTCCATGAATTGTCCGCGGCTGCGCACAAAGCGCAGACCGTCTTCAAAAGTAATGGCGTCAGCCGCGACAAGAGCCGTGGCTTCGCCGAGGCTAAGTCCCGCCGCGAATTTAGGAACGTACTGAGCCCCCTTGGGATGATGGCGGAGCGCCTCGAGAGAAGCGATGCTCGTCACAAAGATGGCGGGCTGGCTGTAACGTGTCTGCGTCAGCATTTCGGCTGGGCCCTCAAAACAAACTTTCCGCACGTCAAAATCAAGTATCTCTGAGGCACGGTCGTAGATTTTTTTCGCGGCTGGATAGGTGTCGTAAAGGTCCTTGCCCATCCCGACTTGCTGGGCCCCCTGACCCGGAAAAAGATAGGCTACATCCATTCCATCACCAAGGCGCCCCAAACGAGGCCGCTCCCGAATGTCGCGAAAACCACTTTGTCTTTTTTCTTTATCTTCCCCGCGCGTACCGCCTCCGTCAGCGCGATGACGCAGGAGGCGGCCGATGTGTTGCCGTAACGGTCGAGATTCACGAAGACTTTTTCTTTCGGAAGCGAGAGACGCTCGCCGATGGCGTCGATGATGCGCTGGTTGGCCTGATGCGGAATAAAGCAGGCCACCCCCTCCATCTTCACGCCCGCAAGTTTCATCGCTTCGGTCACGGCCTCTGCCATGCCCCTCACCGCAAGTTTGAACACTTCCGCGCCGTTCATCTTGAGATAATGCCCCTTACTATCAATGGTTTCGTGGGAGGCCGGTGCACGTGAACCGCCGCAATCTATCTTCAGAAGGTCGGCATGTTGACCGGCGGAGCCGATGACACTTGAAAGGATACCGCTCGCAGAAGATGGCTTCAATACTGCTGCGCCGGCGCCGTCGCCAAAAAGCACACAAGTAGAGCGGTCCTTCCAATCGATATAGGGAGAAATGACATCTGCGCCGAGGACGAGGATATTTTTATAAAAGCCGGTGCGGATAAACTGGTCGGCGACGGTGAGCGCATAGACAAAACCGGAACAGGCAGCAGCCAGATCAAAGGCGGCCGCGCGTGAGGCGCCTATTTTATGCTGGATCAGACAAGCCGTGGATGGAAGGGGCATGTCGGGAGTACTGGTGGCGCAGATAATAAGGTCTAACTCCTCAGGCCGCATCTTCGCCTCTTTCAACGCCTCAAGCGCCGCTTTGGCGGAAAGGTCACTCGTCCCTTCTCCCGGCGCGGCGATGTGTCGCTCCCGGATGCCGGTGCGGGTGCGTATCCACTCGTCGGAGGTCTCGACCATCTTTTCGAGGTCTTTATTCGTGAGGACGCGCTCGGGCACGCAAAAGCCCAAGCCGACAATCGAGGCCCTTAGCTTACTCGCCACTGTTCTTCAGCGCCTCAAGGATATGCTGGTTAATCTCGTATTTCACGAACTCGGCTGAAACGCGGATGGCGTTCTTGATGGCGCGCGCGTTGGAGCCGCCGTGGCAGATAATGCAGGTGCCGTTGATGCCCAAAAGCGGCGCACCGCCCTGCTCGGCGTAATCGATCTCTTTCTTGAGAGCATCGAAGGCGGGCTTGGCGATCCAGGCGCCGAGCATCGTGATCGGATTTTCCTTCAATTTTTGTTTCAGAAGTTTTCCGATGACATCGGCGATGGACTCCGAGACCTTGAGCACGACATTGCCGACAAAACCATCGCAGACCACGATATCGACCCGGCCGTTGAAGATGTCGCGTCCTTCGACGTTGCCGATGAAATGCAGGCGGCTTTTTGTGAGAAGGTCGTGAGCTTCCTTTATATATTCAGTGCCCTTGGTATTTTCTTCGCCGATATTGAGAAGACCGATGGAAGGCCGGCTCTTACGGACGATGTAACGGAAATACACATCGCCCATGAGCGCGTATTGGTAAAGGTGTGTCGGTTTCACTTCAATGTTGGCGCCGACATCCATCAGAAGCGTGGGGGTCCCGAGCGTAGGAAAAAGAATTCCGATGCCGGGGCGTTCAATTCCTTCGAGGAGTCGATTCTTTAAAGTACAGGCGACAACCGCTGCGCCGGTGTGGCCGGCCGTGACCACCGCGTCAACCACCCCTTCTTTCATCAAATCCGCACAGATGGAGATGGAAGCATCCTTCTTCTTACGGATAGAGATGGCAGCCGACTCGTCCATGCGGATAAAGCTTCCCGCATGGTGGATGTGGATGTTCTTCGGAACATTTTTGTACTTCTCGAGTTCCGATTGAAGAAGGTTCTGGTCGCCGACCAGCACGATGCGGTAGTCATATTCCCGCGCGGCGAGGACCGCCCCTTCAACAATGGACTTCGGGGCGTCGTCTCCGCCCATACCGTCCAGAGCGACGCGCATCAGCTGCGGGGGTTTTTCTTTTCTTTAACTTTGATCTGCAGGACAGGGCGGTTTTTATAGTAGCCGCACTTCGGGCAGACACGGTGGGGCGGAACGGGGTTTCCGCAATGCGTGCAAGCACCCGTCGTCATCACGGACATCTTGTCATGTGTGCGGCGCTTGCGCGTGCGCGTATTGGAATGGCGTCTTTTTGGATTAGGCATTTTATTCCTTTATTTACGTTTCAAAATCACGTTTCGGGTTTACAGTCACAGGGCGCATCATTCATGTTCGCCCCGCATAAAGCGCACAGGCCACGGCAGTCAGGCCGGCACAACACCCGGATTGGATGCTCGAGAAGAATCTCATCACGGAGGTCTGAATCGAGCGTGACCGATTCCAGACCCTTGATATCATAATGAAGGGTGAAGTCTTTTTCAAATACATTGTTAAACTCTTCCAGGCAGAGAGAACAGGTCATCACGCGGTCAGCTTCGAGGTGCGCCTGCACGGTCAGGTCCTCACCGCTCTTCCAGGCCTCGACCTTGACCAGGATAGGCTCCGGAAAATGCATGATACCGATATCGATATCCAGGTCGTCGGGGTCCATCTCCTCCTCAAACTGAACGCCTCTATTCTCTTCGAAGCCTTTTAAAGGTATTTTCATAGAACTACCTGGGGAATCTCTTCTTTAGTGCCGCTTCGACGAAACTCGGCACGAATGCGCCGATATCTCCCCCAAGACGCGAGATCTCCTTGATGAGCCGGCTGGAGAGATACGAATAAGACTCATGAGGCATCAAAAAAATAGTCTCAATGTCGCTGGCCAGTTTTCGATTGGTAAGCGCCATTTGGAATTCGTATTCAAAATCAGAGATCATACGAACGCCGCGTATCATCGTACTCGCGCCATGCTTGCGGGCAAATTTCACGACAAGGCCGTCGAACGGCAAGATACGGACACGCGGGCCGAGTGAACGCACCGCTTTTTTGAGAAACGAAAGACGTTCCTCGACCGAAAATAATTGGCTTTTTTCAGACCCTTCGGAAGCGACAGCGACCAGCACCTCATCAAAAATACCGAGCGCACGACGGATGAGATCGATGTGTCCGTAAGTCACCGGGTCGAATGTCCCGGGGTAAATGCCCACCCTTTTAAGTTTCTTCATCTTTTGATTATAGTATAATCACGGCATGAGGTCGCGAAGAAAAATATTTGGCCACTCTGTCTTGTTCCTCATCGCGGCGTTCCTTTTGACGGCCGTCTATCTGCGCGTCGGGATCTTCCCGGGACGCTTGCGCGAGAGCGCTATCAACCGCCTCGAAAAGTGGACGCACAAAAAAATCACGTTCGACCGTGCGATTTTCATCCCATTTCATGGATTAAGTTTGACCCAAGTCGGAATTTTTGAGCTCGACGGCAAACCCCTGCTCCAAGCCCGTCGCGTCACGCTGAACGCTCGTATTCTCCCCTTCATTCAAGAGAAAAAAATCCTAGTGAACCGCCTTCTTCTGGACGGCGCTCAATACGACTGGGTACTTGAGCCTCCCCCGGGAGCGCCGGAGCCCCCCGCCCCCAAGACGGTGCTTGGCCAGCTGGATGTTCCCGTTATTCCGCAAAACAAACCGGTCACCCTAAAAGACCTTCAATACGGCCCGGATATTTTATTGCCCGACAACGTCTATATCGAACGAATCGAGATCGCTGGTGCGACGGTACGGATACGCCGTCGCGCAGGAGAGGAGCCTGTAGAAACTTTAAGTTCTGTGAATCTACGCATTGCGATGCCTTCTCCTCCGGTCCTGCGTTTTGAGGGTCATTTGGATCTAGGGCAAAAAGCCTACGCCTCCGTCGACCTTACGGGGGCTTGGGACCTAAAGACCGATCATTACGAATTTCTTCTTCACACAAAAAGCTCCGAAGTACCGGGCTGGCTCATTGACTACCAGCAGGGTCATTTTCTCATCCTGCGCGAAGGTCAGGTTTCGTTCGAAGCGCGTCTTTTTAGCGGTGAACATTCTCAGATGCTTTTTAAAACAAAGGCCGAGATCAAGGAGGCGGTATTTAAACTTCACGAGGCACGTTATTCTGGGCGGGTCCGATTGGACACCGAAGGCTCGTTTGACACCGTCACGAAGCGTTTTGAGAAATACCGCGGTTCTCTCGAGCTCATCGAGGTAAACGCCGAAAACGTTTCTAAAAAAATCGATGAGTTAAATGGACTGTCCGGCACATTGCGTTTTGAGCCCGATCTTCTTTCGGTCCCAAGCCTTCGCGGGCGCTACAAAAATATGGCCTTCGACGCCAAGGGCGCGCTCCGCTCATTTAAAGAACTGCGTGTGAATGGCGATGTCCTTGTGCAAATGAGCATGGAAGAAATTCGGGCGCTCCTTCCCCCTGAGCACCGTGAGAGCCTGAAAGATCTTCAGATCACGGGTGAATGCGAAGCGCACGCGGCCCTCTCAGGTTCGCTTCGCAAGGATTCGAAAGTGGTGACAGAAAATCGCCTTGTTATGAAGAACGTGTCACTCCGGAACGACGCGAAGAAGATCGCGGTCACCGGCCTTTCCGGAGAAATACGCATGGCGGCCAATGGCGTGCGCGTGGATCAAATGCGTTTTTTGATCGCGGAGAAACCTTACACACTTTCGGCGTTCATCCCGAAGAATACGGGGGAACAGGGCTCTCTGCATCTGGGCTCGCCGGAACTGAATCTTGAGACGGATTTCTCGGCCCAAGAAGACGATCTGCTCCTTAAAAATGGACACGCCGCTTTCACAGGGGGAAGCGCGACCTTTTCAGGAAAATGTCTGCATTGGACCGACCCTTGGCTGGAGCTGAGCGGCGAATCTCATCTAGAGCTCGACCGTGCACTCGCGCGCTTCGCAAAACCTGGCTCCGCAACCGGCCTTGACCTCAAGGGGGCGCTAAGCGGACCGTTCACTCTTTCGGGAGCCTGGGACCGTCCAGCAGATTGGGATTTTAAAATGGATGCAAAGGCCGGTGCGCTTTATTGGAAAAACATCCACCCGCTTGAGATGTTTGACATGCAAATACGGATGAAAAACCGCCGCTTTGATATGCCCTACATCCATGCATCGGTCTATGGCGGAACCGTCGCCTGTAGTCTGCGTGTCGACCTGACACAGCCTCAACATTTCGAGATGCAGACCTCATTGACTAACCTCGACCTTTCCCGGGTCGGGCCGGCGCTCCTGCCCCCAAAACCAGAATTAAAGGGCGCCTTGATCGGGAATCTTTCCCTGTCAGGAACTTTTTCCGATCCCGGCACGTGGCGCGGCAAGGGTGCGTTGAGCATCACCAAAGGTATGGTGTGGCAGACGGATAAATTCAAAGAAATGGGACATCTTCCGCTTCTGAAAGTTGAAGGGCTCGAATGGGTCACGTTTGAAGAACTTTCAGCGACGTTCCGCATCCAAGACCGCAAAATCCGCACGACAGACTTGGCCATGCTCGGTGATTCAGTAGACTTGTCACTCGACGGGACGATCGGGCTAGATGGCGCGTTGGATATGGTGATGGATATCCAGTTTTCGGAGGAGGTGCTGCAGGGCGCGCTTATCACGGGCGGCATCGCCCCCATGGTCGTGCGTCAGTCTCAGGGTCTTATTCCGCAACATCACGTTGGAGGCACTGTGTCTCAACCGAAGTACGAGAAAATGCTCCTGCCCAACGCGCGGGGAGCAGGAAAAAGATTGACGGGTCTAGTCCAGGGACTAGCCTCTTAAATAACTAAGCAGTACTTTTTTTGCAAGTTTTAGCGCTTTTCCACGATGACTTAGCCGCCCCTTCTCCGCGGCGGACATCTCGGCATATGTTTTGGCAGACCCCTTTGGGACAAAAACCGGGTCATACCCGAAACCGTTTGCCCCTTTTTCAAGGTATCCGATCTTTCCTTTGCACTCTCCCCGAACGGTCGCTACTTTTTTTCCATTGTCGTAAACAGAGATCACGGACACAAAGCAGGCGATGCGTTTAGGCCAGGACACTGTGCGCATCGCCTGAAGAAGTTTGCGGTTGTTGTCCGCGTAAGTACATTTTGGGCCGGCAAAACGAGCCGAATAGACGCCGGGACGTCCTCGAAGCGCCTTAACCTCTAGCCCCGAATCATCCGCGATCACAAGCGAACACGTGCGTTTGGAATAGACTCGCGCCTTCTTCTCGGCGTTGGCTTCAAAAGTTTTTCCGTCCTCACGCACAGCAGGGCTTTTTGGAAAAGTAGATAGAGAACGGACTGCTACATTGGTGTCGAGCATCAAGCCTTGGAGCTCGCGCAGTTTGTCCCTGTTTTGGGTCGCCAACACAACTGAACGCTCCTCAGAATTTTTCATCATCGTATCATTATACGACAAAAAGTCTTCTACCGACATAACCAATGACAGCCCTTGGATAGGGATTAATGGGCGGAGTACCTCCGAGTCAAGGTGAAGATATATAGCCCTGCCATGAATGGGCCTGAGAACGCCTCGACACAGACGAGCATCCTCACCCAGGCGAAGGACTGCGGAACAAAATCCCCAAAACCGACCGTTGTAAAGGTCATAAAGCTGAAATAGATATTTTCCCAAAGCCCCATCGGCACGTGGGTGTCGAGAGTCGGGCGGACCGCCGCCCCTAAATAATAAATCAGTCCGAAAAGAAGCACCATCACAATGGACGAGATGATCACGCGATTGGGCTTCTCTGTATAACCGGACAAGATATCCATCAATAAGGACGGAAGGTAGTGAGAATCCTTCATCTTATAAAAGTGTTTTCTTTCCATTGTAAGCTCACGGTAGGCCGCCCAGCCGGCGTCCTCATGAAGACCTTTTTGATTGAAATAATGTTTTACGCTCCGATAGGATTCCAAAGAAACGAGCGCATCGGTTTCCAGAAGACGGGCCCTTTCGAGATCAGAGGGCTTTGAGGGGTCTTGGAAGTTCTTCCTCTTGATATGAGCGGCACCTGAAATGTCGGCGTTCCATAGATTTACTTTCCAGAGAAGCGTGCCTGTGAAATCCGTGTCCCGAGAAACCGACTCCACAAGACAGGCGCCGCGAAGGTCGGCAAAGGAAAGGGTGCTGTGTGTGAGTGTCGCTCTGGTGAGGTTTGCGCTTGATAAATCTGCCCCGACAAAATCACAGCGCGTGAGGTTGGCGCCGATCAGATTAGATTCGGAAAGGTCCGAGCCGATGAACGCGCAGCGACTCAATTTGGCCTGACTAAAGGAAGAGCTTTTGAGTTTGAGGTGTGAGAGATTCAGCGCATCGATTTCGACCTTTTTTAAATTGAGGTAAAAAACCAACCCCGGGGCGACCTGATCGACGGATGCCTGCAACACCGCAGGATAGCCAGCCTGGTCGGTATGACCCCAGCAGTATTTTGAAAAACTTATCGCCTCTTCATCACAAGGACTCTGGGCGCACCGGAGACGCAGGTTCGTCATAGAACTATTTGTACCACTAATTAACTTCTAATCCCACAATCGAGATATCGTCATCTGGCTCTTCAGGGATTCGCCAGTGAAAAACGTTTCGCGCCAGACTGTTGACGGTATAATCCAGCGGGTAGGCGTTAAAGTTTTCGTTACTAAGATGCTGGCACACGCGACCGAGCCCGAAATCATCTCCCACGGAATTGCGCAATTCATAGACACCGTCCGAAATTAAGAAGAGTCGGTCGCCCGCACTTAACTGAATGCTGGTTCTGTCATATTCGACCTCTCCAAAAAAACCTACCGGCGGGCCGTGTCCGCCAAATTGCTCGGTTTTCCCATCTTTCTGAACACGTATCGGTCCTATGTGACCCGCCGAGGTGTACGTAAATATCAGCGTTTCTAGATCCAGCACCCCATAAACCAAAGTGAAAGCATGATTCTCGTAAGACTCTCTGGAAAAATGCGCATTCATGTATTCGACAAGTTGCTTAGGGCAATAGTCGTGATTTTTTATATAGCCCGATAAAAAATGAGAGACCGTGACGGATAGAAGAGCCGAGGCCACGCCATGGCCCGTCACATCCAGGACGTAAAGGCCCACATGCGTTGGGTCGATCTGTATGACGTTGAGACTGTCTCCGCCTAACTCATCGCAAGGTTTATAGAACCAGGCGGAGCTGAACTTTTCAGAGCGTGGACTCTCCGCCGGCAATAGCGAGCGCTGAAACGCAGAAGCATTATCAAGTTCACTTTTCATACGGGCATTCAAATTTTTTAATTTCTGCTCCGCCTGCTTGATCTCGGTCAGATCATGCCACACAGCGATCATGGCCGGCTTGTCGTCGATAATGACCGTATTAAGCGTCACTTGCACAAGAAAAACTTCACCGAGCCTGTTTTGGTGCATCCATTCGAATCGATGGAAACCCTTTTCTTGGGCGAGACGATCCATTTCCGCCGATTTTTCCATGGATGAACGGCCGTCAGGTTGCTGAAGGGGTGAGAGCTCTGCTGGATGTATTTTTAATACATCGTTTTTGTTTTTTAATTTTAAGATCTTGACGGTGGCGTCATTGCAATCGGTAATCCCCCCATCCATAAAAATAAAATGAGGATCTGATGCATGATCAAATAGGGTCCTAAATCGATCTTCGGAAAGTGTTTTTTCCGCCATTAGTGTCTACAGCTTAGAATGTGTTCCGTCGCAAAAGGCGCCATTCTTGGACTGCTTGCAACCGCACCAGGCCACTTTTTTGGCTTCGGTGATCTCCACGATGAGCGGGGTTTTGCCGGTGTTTTTGGCTTTGTGGCTGCCGTCGCAATAGGGCTGCTTAGCAGACTCTCCGCAAGAACACCATGCTTTACGTCCCGGCGTCTCGTCCTTGACGTAAGGTGCTTTTTGGATCGTGCTCATTTTACTTTCTCCTTGCGTTAAAGTCTTGGTTGATTTTTGTATCAATGGCCCGGCTGTTTCAAGGCAACGCTCGACCAATTCGTGAACGTCTTTTTTTAAATCTTCGCTCTCTAGGGCTGTGGTGACATTATTTTCCATATCTTCAGCCGCCCACCCTCTACTATAAGCCACAAAAGAATGTGGAGGGAAAATAAATCCGATCTCGGTAAAAAACGTCATCATCTGCCCGGCTACCGCCTGGATATTGTCCTGACCGCCAGTAATGAGAAACGCGGCCACCTTATTTTTGATGAGTGTGTTGTTGGCAATGGTCTCCTGATTCTGAACGCAATTCATACGTTCAACCATTTTGTAATAAAGCGAGCTGGCCGCTCCCCAGCGGATGGGCGTGGACACGAGAACGACATCTGCCCAAAAAACGAGCGATTCGTATACCTGGTCCAGTTCGTCCGAAGGGTCCATCTGAGTGATCGTGCAGGGCCAGGTACAAGCCTCGGCGCTGCGCGAATAATACCCCTCGCAAGCTCGGAACTTTAGATCATTCAGTTTGATCAGTTTTGTTTCTGCGCCCAACTTCTTCGCCTGACTGAGCGCTTCTTCAAGAACCGCGTCAGAGGTTGAAACTCGAGGGTGCTCTTTATTGAGAACGGTCGTAGAAATCCCGACGACTCGAATGGGCCCTGAGGCACGCTCGACTTTTCTCGTGAGTGGGTGTGCTTTGTGTTCAGCGTGCTTATCCTGTGTCACGGGATTTGGATTGATAAAAAGCTCACCCTTTTCTTCCTTCCGTACATAGCGCGCTACTTGCGCGGGAATTCCAGGACGCGCCTGACCCGATTTACAATCAAACATCCACTGATGCCAAGGGCAGACGATATAGCCGTCTTTATCAATATTCCCCTGCCCGAGAGGGCCGCCGATGTGAAGACAAGTGCCAGAGACAGCCCCAAAAGCTCCATTATGAAATGACAGCGCAACAAGTTTTCCATCAACGACGATTTCTTGCAGAGGTTTCTTTTTTAATTCTTCCACTTTTCCCAATGACACCCATGGACTCATCTAAGATCTCCCTTGGCCTGCTTAATTAGGATTGCGCAGGCCTGCTTAGCTATTTTTGCGGATTCTGAATTTCTGGTCATAGCAGAACGAACGATGGCTCCGTCGACCAGTAAAAGTATTTGACTGGATATATTCTTGGATCCTGACAGACCGTCCGCATCCGCTAGTTCCCGAATATAGTTCAACAATCCCTCTTTGATGCTCAAAGCTTTTTTGTAGGCCGGATGCTTGATATCCGAAATCTCTGCGGTTGTGTTTATAAAAGGACACCCGCGAAAATCCGGGGTCTTAAACCATTCTTCAAGAACATCGAAGAAAACAAGTAGGCGCTGCTCAGGACGGCTCGCGAGCTTAAGCACGCGTTTTTTCACCCATAGGATCCATCGACCGCTGATCCGTTCTAAAAAAGCGATGATGAGCTCGTCCTTTGACTTGAAATGATTGTAGAGAGACATCTTGGCAACGCCGGAACGCTTGATAATCTCATCGATCCCTACATTGTTGATGCCGCGGGAATTGAAAAGCTGAGTAGCCGTTTCGAGTATTTTCTCCTTGGCTCCCTGCTTGGCTTCCATTTTCCTCTTTATTCCTTTTCGTATTAAACCGATGCCCTGGCGAGGGCAAGGCTTTTGCCGCGCCAGGGCAAGATTTGAATATCTATCGACTTAGACGTTTGCTGTCACACGCGTAGAGCTGACCATCGGAAAATCGATAGCCGTGCCCGCAACGTGATTGAAATAATTGGTGTAGATATTGACGCATACCACAGCAACAATATCCACAATCTCGCTGTCGCTGTAACCCGCCGACCGAACGGCCGTCACATCCGCATCCGCCACGTGTCCACGCAAATCCACAATCTTACGGGCAAAGGTCAATGCGGCCTGAGTCCTGCTGTCTGAGGACTTGGCTTGTAAGTTGATCGCCAATTCCGGCTCAGTTACCTTATTCATCTTGCCTAAAGCCGTATGAGCAGAAGCGCAGTAGTCGCAAGAATTTGCGCCGGCGACCGTCAGAGCGATCTGCTCACGAAGCCCGCCGCTCAACTTGCTGCCGCTCATAGCGCCCAAAGCTCCCACGAAAACTCCAAGAGCCCCGGATGAATGGGC
The DNA here is from genome assembly GCA_031379345.1 of Candidatus Omnitrophota bacterium. GTDB lineage: Bacteria > Omnitrophota > Gorgyraeia > 2-02-FULL-51-18 > 2-02-FULL-51-18 > JAHFFM01. Next base: position 14,741 of record JANNFA010000079.1, read on the forward strand.
CATGGTTGTAAAAATATTCGGTGTAGACCCGAGCATTTTTTTGACTCCCGCGAGCAGTTCCTGAGATTTTGCATCCGGATGGGTGTTTGGCTGAATACGTACCATGGTGATTCTCCTTGTTGAGGTTATTGTTAACTTAGGAGCTAATGATATAGACAGGTCTGTCTATTGTCAAGTCGCGTCTAGCAGAGGCAATTCTTGACGATCCCTCGCAGCATACCTGCGAATATGAGTTGATGCACGGGCCAGACCAGATACCAGTAAGCCAGGCCCGAAAGTCCTACAGGGTCATACATCGCCGTCTGCGTGATGCGGCAGCCGTCAACTCTCGGGGTCACTTCAAACGTGAGCCATGCCCGCCCAGGGATCTTCATTTCTGCGGCCAAACGAAATAATTTACCGGGCTCGTATTGCTCGACTCTCCAGCAGTCGACCACATCGCCGACATTTAATTTTTCAGGATCTTTGCGGCCGCGTCTCATTCCAACTCCGCCCACCAAGAGATCAAGAAATCCCCTGAGCTGCCATAACCAATCGGCAAAAAACCAACCATTCTTTCCACCAATTCTTTGGATCACGTCAAATGCCTTATCACAAGAGAGGGAAACCTCGCAATGACGTGAATCAATGAGGCGATTTCCAAAGCGCACCCCACCCCAGTTTTTTTGGACTGCCAGCGAGGAAGCATCAGACCATCGGGTCACAGCAAAATCCTGTTCTTCATTTTTCAATGCCCGTTCCATCGCTTCGTGGATCGTCATAGGCTCCACGGAAAAAACGCGGAGGGCACTATCGTCGTGAACTGTCGTTTCATGTCGTATACTTTCAATGAGTTTTCTTCCAACGCGCGCATAAAGCGGCGTGATCAGCCCGAGCCACAAGCTCGAGAGCCCCGGCGATAAAACCGGCACGGGAATAATTAGCCGCTTAAGCCCCTTTTGTCGGCCATATTCCCTCATGAGATCCAGGTAGGACATCTTGTCAGGCCCGCCAATCTCAAAAATGCGGCTTTCCTGGGCGGGCAGATCAATCGCCTTTAGAAGATACTGAACTACATCCTCGATTGAGATTGGCTGAGCAAGAACATTCACCCATTTAGGCGTAGTCATCACCGGAAGGCGCTCCATCAGCGCCCGGATCATCTCAAACGAAAGACTGCCCGAGCCGATAATGATAGATGCTTGGAACTCGACCACAGGAATGCCGGACTCGCGGAGAATCTCCCCGACTTGTTGACGGCTTTTTAGATGAGCGGAAAGTTCTTTTCCGTGGCTTAAGCCGCCCAAGTAGATGATCTTTTTGACAGCGTTTTTTTTTGCGGCTAGTGAAAAGTTTGTCGCTGACCGACTCTCTTCTTCCTCGAAAACGCCTTTTGTGCCCATGGAGTGAACGAGATAGTAGGCCGTTTCGATGCTGGCCATGGCTTTCTCAAGAGAGGTCTCATTCAAAAGATCTCCTTCAACAAGCTCTGTGCCCGGACCGATCCTATCTTTTAAATATTCGGGCCGCCTTGCCAGACACCGCACCGTATGGCCTTGGGATTCTAGCTTTTTTAAAAGGCGCCCGCCAACATAGCCGGTGGCGCCGGTAAGCAGTATTCTCATCTATATCTTTCGGCTGTCGTAAGCCCAGTGCAGCAACGCTTGGCGCTGTCTGGGTCGACATTTCATGTCTCTAGGGTAGCAGTTTAACTTTATCTGCTGGACGTGTCTTCGGATGGCGGACCATCGCTTGATCTGCCAATCGTCTTCCTCAGCCAATCTGCGGCCCATATAGTACCGGCAATACCACTGAAACCATCCACGCGGGTCCTCGGGAGCAATCCATCCTTTTTTTCTCCACACCGACAGAGGCTGGCTGGCCTCCACACCAAAAAAATTAATTTTTGGATCACGATTATCTGGAGAAAGCTTAGCCTCTATAAACCAATCCGCGGGAAATTCCTTTTTACAATCCGTCATGTACTTTCCGCCGAAGACGCCCAGCCTTAACATCTGCTTAGGAGTAAGTTCCGGCTTAAAGCGCGGATCGAAATTCTTTCCCGGTTTTTCAGACAGGCTGTAACGATAATCCTTCTGCATCCGGTCATTCACGATCACAGACTTCGACATGAAAGACTATTCCAGAAGGCTTCTCAGCATCCAGGCCGTTTTCTCGTGTATCTGCAATCTTTGGGTTAAAAGATCCATGGTCACTTGATCCTGGGCCTTTTCGGCAACAGGAAACACCAAGCGAGCTGTCCTAATCACCGCCTCATGTCCTTCGACGAGCAGGCGGATCATGTCCTCGGCTTTCACAAACCCTTTTTGATCTTTGATGGAACTCAGCGACGCAAATTCCCCATAAGTCGCGGGCGCTAGCATCCCGAGGGAACGGATGCGTTCCGCGATGAGATCGGTCGCCAGCCACAATTCATTGTAGTGCGTCATAAACATAAGATGCAGAGTCTGAAACATCGGCCCCGTAACATTCCAGTGAAAATTATGCGTTTTAAGATAGAGCGTGTACGTATCCGCCAAAAACTTTGAAAGCCCGTTGGCGATCTCAAATCGATCTTTTTCGTTTATCCCTACATCAATCGGCATCGCATTCTGATTTTTCATGAGTTCCCCCTTTTTTTTTAAATTATTGTATCACTCTGACTTAGCCGCACTTTTAAAGATTGAATCGATCACCTGCTGCCGATATTGGAATATCCGCCACACATCGCGAGCCACGAATTTTCTGGCGATCATATGACCCAGAAAACCCAGCGGCGGTTTGTAATGCACACGATCTCGTATCCAGGTGCCACCCTCTTCGGATTCAAAAAGATGTCGATGACACCAATACCGGTAAGGCCCTGCAATCTGAATATCACTAAAAGAGTTTGGCTTATTCCAATCCGTGATCCGGCTAGTCCATCGGACGGGCAACCAATGCACCTTGAGTTTGTAATGGATCTCCGTGCCCTCTCCTATTTCGGCAGTGCTCATTGATAGAACTTTGAAATTAAGGAATGGGGGTGTCAGCCGCTCCAGATTGTAGGCATCTGAGAAAAAAGCGAAAACGTGCTCCGAATCGTGTAGCACCCATTGATTAGAGATTACGATGCCCTTTTCAGCATCAACTGTCAGAGAGCTACGTTTTGATGGCATAGATAATTTCATTGCGACGCAGAAATGGGAGCGTCCACGGCGGATTATAAAACGCGTATGTGGGGTCTCCCACAATTTTTAGATTATTGTCACGAATGAAAGTTTCCAGCTGAGCCAAGTGCTTTTTGAGACTGCCCTCGCTCCAAAAACCGGTGAATTTGATAGCGATCACGCGACTGGCTGGTTTAGATATAATTTTGACTTCAGGGTTATTTGGCTTCGGCAAAGTTTCCAGCGTATAGGAGGAAGGCATCGTGAACTGCACTTTCCAGACACTTCCCTCTTTTGTTTGGGTGACCGGGGCGGCCATCGCTATCTTCTCGCTTCTTTGCTGACTGACCGGAGCCGTCATGGCGATGGCTTTGCTTGAAACATTATTCCCAAATATATAATCCGCCAACAAGCGAAAGCCGGCGTTGATCGCCTTCCCTCTCTCACCCTCCACAGTGACCTCCGCCTGGATCAATGGGGCGTACTCTCGTATCTCGATAGACTTGGAGCTCTGGATTACCTTATAAGAAGGAATTTCAATCTCAGCCATGGCCGCTTTACTCCCGAATAAAAATATTCCAATCGTGAACCAGAATACCAGTCTATGTTTTATCATCCGCCGCTAAATAGCCTGAATCATCTCACAACCGAAAGAGCCGAATCGATCTTTTCCAAGACTTCTTTAGACAGGGGATCGGCGTTCGATCCGAAGCGAGCGATCACATTGCCCTTGCCGTCGACAAGGAACTTATTGAAGTTCCAGGAGATGTCCCCATTAAAACCGGAGCTGGCCGTCAGGTATTTATACAGCGGGCTGATGTCCTTGCCTTTCACGCTGATTTTGGAAAACATGGGAAAGGACACACCGAATTTGAGAGAACAGAATTTCTTGATCTCTTCGTTCGTTCCGGGTTCTTGACCCATAAAATCATTGGCTGGAAACCCCAGCACAACCAGGCCCTTGTCCTTATATTTGTCGTATAACTCTTGAAGCCCGTCGTACTGTTTTGTAAATCCGCATTTGGAAGCGACGTTCACGATCAACAGCAATTTTCCCTTGTACTCAGACAGAGCTTGATCCCGACCATCGATATTATTAACGGAAAAATTATGCACATTTATAGATTCCATGGCTTTTCCTTCTCCTCTCGTTAAAAGCACCCCGCACAAAGCCAATGCCAGCAAAGATATATTTCTCATCAAATTATCAGACCCTTCATTTTTTTTGATCAAAACTTCCTTGAAACTTCTGCTTTCGGTCCTTTAAGCGAAAGCTTGGTATCTTTGTCTATCATCGTTGAGCAACCACACAGAGCAACCGCCACAAACAAAACAATCGCCATAATTATAATAAATCAGTCGCTCCTTTACTAATTATCAAAACTTCTGTGGCCGAATAACCTGCGTGTCGAGAACATAAAGTATCATCGCATAATTGGGCATGTAGTTCTCTGATAAATGCGTGATGAGCTTGCCTGAAATTTTTTCGTCGCAAACAACTTCGATCCGTACGTTCTGCGCCCCATCAAGATCGGCGCTTCTCTTTCCTCTCGATCCCTCTCCATAGGCTTGACTGATAGTATGCCCGTGAGCCCCGAGTTTTTTAAAATCGGCCACAAGCTGTTTTTCCAGCAATGCCTCAGTAACGACAACAACGACTTTCCTTAGATGCATCTCCATTGGATATCTCCCATTGGATCCATTATTTTTTAAGCAGGCGTTCGAAACCCTGGCTCTCTATGATCTCTATTGATTTATCAACTTTTTCTTTCATTATTTGTTTATAGCGTAATAAATTATTTTTTATTTGATCATTATGAAGACTGAGGATCTGCGCCGCCAAAATTCCGGCATTTTTACTGCCGTTGACTGCGACGGTGGCCACTGGCGTTCCTGTGGGCATCTGGACAATAGAAAGTAGAGAATCTAATCCTTGGAGTGAGTTGCTAGATAAAATAGGCACTCCGATGACAGGCAGCAGTGTAAGCGCCGCAACCATCCCCGGTAAATGAGCGGCTCCGCCCGCCCCGGCGATAATGACCTCAAGGCTTCTTTTTTCGGCTGATTCCGCATAGTCGACCATTCGATGAGGCGTCCGGTGCGCGGATACAATCGTCACTTCGAATGCCACTCCCAATTCTTTCAGAACTTCCGCCGCTTGAGCCATCATCGGCAGATCGGACTGGCTTCCCATAATGATCCCCACCTGCGGCTTGTTTAGGCGATGATTTTTACTTTTTCTTTTATCCATTTGGCTTTCTCCCTAGCTCGATCAACATTCTTATCCAGCACGGTGATGTGCCCCATCTTGCGAAACGGTTTTGTTTCTTTCTTCTCATAAATATGCAAATAGTAACCGTCCGCAGCCGATAGTTTTTCGATGCCTTCAAATTTTGGAATCCCACAATACCCATCAGCGCCCACCAAGTTCACCATGGCGGCAGCCGTCTTTGCTTGCGTTTGGCCAAGAGGTAAACCCAAAATAGCTTTTAGGTGTTGTTCGAACTGCGAGGTTTGATTGGCTTCGATCGTGTGATGCCCCGTGTTGTGCGGGCGAGGCGCGATCTCGTTGACCAACACTCTCTGATCGTGCGTGACAAACATCTCCACCGCGAGAATTCCCACAAGATCTAATTGGTCCGCTATCTTCAAAGAGATCATCTCAGCTTCATTTTTTATTTTTTCGGAAATGTCCGCAGGTGAAAATAAAATATCCAAAAGGTTTTTATCCGGGTTGGACTGCATCTCCACGACGGGGTAAACTTTTGAATCTCCAAGATTGTTTCTTGCGACAATGACGGAAATCTCTTTCTCAAAATCGATCATTTTCTCCAAGATGCTAGGCCCAAGCACTGTTTTTCGATCGAGATGGGCTGCGTCTAATTTTGCAACCCCTTTTCCATCATAGCCGTGCTTTCTTAATTTAAGTACTCCCGGAATATAGTCGGGGTGGTTCTGAATATCCCCTTCTTTCTCGATTAAAATATAATCTGCCGTGGGAATGCCGCTTTCTATATAGAACTTCTTCTGCAGACCCTTATCCTGAATAATTTTTAGCGTGTGGGGTTTTGGATAAACCACGACACCTTCGGACTCCAACTTTTCAAGAGCCTCGATATTGACGTGCTCGTATTCGAACGTCAGAACATCGCTCTTTTTCCC
>JANNFA010000115.1:0-4886 GCA_031379345.1 Candidatus Omnitrophota bacterium
ACCTTATCCCGCACGGCAAACATCTCAATGTGTATAAAGACGATTACGTGTTTTCGGGCCAGCAGTTAGTGGACGGACCCGTCGTACCGCAGGACATTCTGCGTATCTCGGGTGAACGCAAGCTGCAGGAATATCTCGTGAACGAGATCCAGGAAGTTTACCGGCTTCAGGGTGTCTCGATCAACGACAAACACATCGAAGTCATCGTACGCCAGATGCTGCGCAAAGTTCGCGTGTCCGAATCCGGTGACACGGATTTCTTGGCCGGCCAGCAGATCGACCGTTGGAAGATGAACGAAGAAAATGAGCGCGTTGAAAAGAAAAAGAAGGAGCCCGCCAAGGCGGAACCGATCCTTCTTGGAATTACACGCGCTTCGCTATCAACCGACAGCTTTATTTCGGCCGCGAGTTTCCAGGAGACGACACGTGTCCTGACAGAGGCCGCTGCCGCAGGCAAGAAGGATTTCTTGCTGGGACTCAAAGAAAACGTTATCATGGGTCACCTCATTCCTGCCGGTACGGGTTTTGCCGGTCAGCGTCGTGTGGAAATAACGCGCCATATAGAAGAAGAAACCAAAAAGACCAAATCCGCGAAAAAACTTGCGGCTGAGGAACTGTTGACTACGGAAGAGACGACAAGCTAATGCCTACGATCAATCAATTGATCCGCCTCGGGCGGATGAAAGTAAACACCAAAACGAAATCACCGGCGCTGACGGGATGTCCCCAGCGTCGCGGCGTGTGTCTGCAGGTCAAGACACAGACTCCGAAGAAGCCGAACTCCGCACTTCGTAAAGTAGCGCGTGTCCGTCTGACAAATGGCATCGAAGTGACCGCCTATATCCCGGGCGTGGGCCACAATCTTCAAGAGCATTCCATTGTGACGATCCGCGGCGGACGTGTGAAGGATCTTCCGGGTGTTCGTTATCATATCGTTCGCGGGACGCTGGATACGGCCGGGGTTGCAGACCGCCGCCGTTCACGTTCAAAGTACGGCGCAAAGGCGCCCAAAGCAGGCGTAGCATCCGGTAAAGCCGCGCCCGCAGGAGCTAAAAAATGAGAAGAAGAAGAGCAATCAAGAGGGAAGTAACTCCGGATCCCAAATTTAACAGTAAACTTGTCTCACGATTTATGAATATCGTGATGATCGATGGCAAGAAGTGGAACGCGGAAAAAATTCTGTACGGGGCATTGGACGTTGTTGCCCAGAAGACTCAGAAAGCGGACCCTATCGAAGTGCTGACCAAAGCCATCGACAATGTTCGCCCGCTGCTTGAGCTCAAGTCTCGTCGCGTCGGTGGTGCGACCTATCAGATCCCGATCGAAGTCAAAGGCGACCGCGGCGCTCAATTAGCAATGCGTTGGATGAGAAACGCCGCTCGCGGCCGTAAGGGCAAGCCCATGAAGCTTCGTCTGGCCGATGAGATCGTCGAAGCATTCAATAATCAAGGCACTGCCGTGAAAAAGAAAGAGGAGATCCACAAGATGGCCGAAGCGAACCGCGCTTTCAGCCATTACCGCTGGTAAACATGGCAAACGACTATTCGCTGGAAAAAACCCGGAATTTCGGTATCGCGGCGCACATCGACGCGGGCAAGACGACCACGTCCGAGCGCATCCTTTACTACACCGGAAAAGTGCATCGCATGGGTGAGGTTCATGACGGAACCGCGACGATGGACTGGATGGAGCAGGAACAGGAGCGCGGAATCACGATTACTTCCGCCGCCACAACGTGCTTCTGGAAAGACTACCGCATGAACCTTATTGATACGCCGGGGCACGTCGACTTTACTGTTGAAGTGGAACGTTCCCTCAAGGTCCTCGACGGTGCCGTGATTGTTTTTGATGCTGTCTCTGGCGTTGAGCCTCAGTCCGAGACTGTGTGGCGCCAGGCTGACCGTTATAAAGTCCCTCGCGTATGTTTCGTCAACAAAATGGATCGCATGGGCGCGGATTTCAAAATGGTCGTCAGACAGATCCGCGACATGCTCGGCGCACACGCCGCTCCTATCCAGCTCCCCATCGGAGCCGAAGAACATTTCAAAGGCCAGATCGACCTTATCGAGATGGACGCCAAGATTTACCACAGCGAAGACTTGGGCGCAACGTACGACGTCATCGAGATTCCTGCCGACATGAGGGCCGAAGCCGAAGCGGCGCGGGCGGATCTCATCGAGAAACTCTCGGAAGTGGATGACGCGATGATGGAAAAATTTATCGAAGGAAAGTTACTTACGAAGCCGGAACTGAAGGCAGCGATCCGCCGCGCGACGATCACCAATAAATTCGTCGCGATCATATGCGGCTCCTCGCTCAAGAATAAAGGCGTCCAGCTCATGCTTGATGCCGTTGTGGACTATCTGCCGTCGCCGCTTGACATCCCATTCACACCCGGCCACCACCCTGACACGAACGAAGAGATCAGTCGGAAGCCAGATGCGAAGGAGCCCTTAGCGGCCCTCGCTTTCAAGATTGCGACCGACAAGTTCGTCGGCCAGCTTGTTTTCATCCGTGTCTATTCAGGGGTCATCACTTCCGGCACCTACGTCTACAACGCATCGAAGAACGAGAAAGAACGAGTCGCCAAGCTCGTGAAGCTGCATGCGAACAAGCAGGAGATCGTCGACGAGATTCGCGCCGGCGACATCGGTGCAGTGGTCGGATTGAGGTCCACCGAAACGGGCGATACGCTCTGCGACGAAAAGAACCCCATTATCCTTGAGCGCATGACGTTCGCGGAGCCGGTCATCTCGATGGCCATTGAGCCTGCCACGAAGGCGGATCAGGAAAAGATGGGCATGGCGCTCGGCCGTCTTAAACAGGAAGATCCCACGCTTCGCGTGCACTACGACCAAGAGACGGGCGAGACCATCATTTCGGGCATGGGCGAACTCCATCTCGACATCATCGTCGATCGCATGAAGCGCGAGTTCGGTGTGCAGGCCAACGTCGGCAAGCCGCAGGTTGCTTTCAAGGAGACCATCCGCAAGCCCGTCGAGATTGTCGGCAAGCACGTCCAGCAGTCGGGCGGCCGTGGCCAATACGGCCACGTCGTCTTCAAGATGCGCCCCGCGAAGGAAGTAGAAGAAGGAGAAACTCCCGAGAAGGGTCAAGTCACTTTCGAGAACAAGGTCGTCGGCGGCGCCATCCCGCGCGAGTTCATCCCCGCGATCGAGAAAGGCGTTGTAGAGGCCGCGCAGTCCGGTGCTTTGGCCGGTTATCCCGTGACCGATATCCATGTTGAACTTATCGACGGCTCATTTCACACGGTCGACTCGTCGGAGCTGGCCTTCAAAATGGCCGCGATTTATGCGTTCAAAGACGGCATGCGCAAGGCCGACGCGGTTCTGCTCGAGCCTATTATGGATATAGAGGTGGTTATGCCGGATGAGTACATGGGACAGCTTGTCGGCGACTTAATGTCCCGGCGCTGCAAGATCCAATCCCAGACCCCCAAGGGCAATTTGAAGGCGGTCCGGGGTTTTGTGCCTCTTTCCGAGATGTTCGGTTATGCGACGACTAGCCGCAGCCTGAGTCAGGGCCGCGCTACGTTTATGATGGAGCCTTCGCACTATGAGGATGTTCCGAAGAATGTTTCCGAGAAGATCGTTCAGGGAAGGGAAGGCTTTCAGGCGTCAAGACGAAAATAATTGACTCAGGACCGCGTAACCTTTATACTTCCAAACTCTTACAAAGAAGGAACAGATAATGTCCAAAGAAAAATTTGAACGTACCAAGCCTCATGTCAACATCGGCACGATCGGTCACGTCGATCATGGCAAGACCACGCTGACTGCCGCCATCACGACCGTTCTTGCCAAAAAAGGTCTGGCTGAAGCCAGAGCTTTCGACACCATTGATAACGCCCCTGAAGAAAGAGAACGCGGCATCACCATCGCCGTGTCTCACGTAGAGTACCAGACTGAAAAGCGCCACTACGCGCATGTCGACTGTCCGGGACACGCCGACTATATCAAGAACATGATCACCGGCGCCGCCCAGATGGACGGAGCGATCCTTGTCGTCTCCGCCGCAGACGGCCCCATGCCCCAGACAAGAGAACATATCCTCTTAGCTCGTCAGGTCGGTGTCCCGTCACTCGTCGTCTTCCTTAATAAGTGCGACACGGTCGATGACGCCGAACTCTTAGACTTAGTCGAAGTCGAAGTCAGAGAACTTCTGACCAAGTACCAGTTCCCCGGCGACAAGATCCCCGTTGTCCGTGGCTCTGCCTTAAACGCCCTTCAAAACCCTGAAGACCCTAAACAGATCCAGTGCATCATGGACCTGATGAAAGCCGTCGATGACTATGTCCCTACGCCCAAGCGTGAAGTGGAAAAACCCTTCCTCATGCCCATCGAGGACGTCTTCTCCATCACAGGACGCGGCACGGTAGGAACAGGCCGCATCGAACGCGGTCAGTGCAAAGTCGGCGAAGAAGTCGAGATCGTCGGCATGAAAGCCACCAAAAAAACCGTCATCACAGGCATCGAGATGTTCCGAAAGCTCTTAGACGACGGACAAGCCGGAGACAACGTAGGGCTTCTTCTTCGCGGTGTGGACAAGACCGATCTTGAACGTGGTCAGGTCCTGGCTAAGCCAGGCTCCATCATGCCCCACACCAAGTTCAAAGGCGAAGTCTACATCCTGACCAAAGAAGAGGGAGGCCGTCATACCGCCTTCTTCAACGGCTACCGCCCGCAGTTCTACTTCCGTACCACCGACGTGACCGGAGTCATCCAGCTGCCCAAGGATGTCGAGATGGTGATGCCCGGCGACACAGTCACCGTCTCTGCCGAACTCATCACCCCCATCGCCATGGAGAAGGAACTTCGCTTCGCCATCCGTGAGGGTGGACACACCGTCGGGGCGGGAGTTATTTC
>JANNFA010000142.1:0-2876 GCA_031379345.1 Candidatus Omnitrophota bacterium
GGGTCCAATTCCAGCGCGCTTCGGAAAAACCGTTCCGATTCTTCTTGTTGACCGGCCATGGCATAGACCATAGCCAGATTCGCCACGTGTCCCGCGGAACCCGGATCCAACAAAATGGCTTTCTGGCAAAATTGAATCCCCGCCTCCGGATATCCGGCAAACGCGAAGGTCGTACAAAGTGCATCTTGCGCGACCGGCCAATTTGGAGACAAACTTGCCGCAATTCTGTACTCGGCCAACGCGCCTATATAATCCTTATGCCAGACATGCACGTTCGCAAGCGCCAAGTGAGCGAGGCCGTTCTGAGGGTTTTTTTCCACCTGCACTGAAAAATAGACCATATTGCTCTTCCAATCCAGATTGGATAAAACTGTTCCGAATCCCTCCGCGAACAGGAACAAAGCCGTCAACAATGTTCGAAAATACTTTTTCCAGCGCGCTTCGATCGGTTGCGTTACAAAAAACGCCAGCGCCAAAAAAATCCCGACGGATGGAATGTAAAGATGCCGGCCTGCCATGAGGCTGCGGCTGATTCCACCAACCGGCAGAAGAAAAAGTAAAAACCATGCGATCCCGAAAGAAATCAGCGGATTACGGCGGCAACACCGCCAACCCAGAAGAACAAGAAGTGAAAGCGCCGCCATCGAGAGCCATACTGAAGACTCCGCGGCCGAATGGGCTATAAATGAGGGGTCCATAAAAAACGATGAACGGCCTGCCAGCGGAATAAAGACCCAGACTAGGTACTCGGTAAAAGCTTTTGGGATCGTCCAAAGCGTTCCAAACGCGTATGTGGGGCCTTGCCAATCCAATAACTTGAACCCACCAAAATAAATCATGAAAAATACCGCCGCCACGATCGCGTAGGACACCATTTCCAGACGTGCCCGAAAAACGTCTACGGGTGAGCGGTCCAGAAATCTACGGTAAAAATACACCGCCACGGGGAAAACGATCGCCGACTCTATCGTGAAACACGCCAACCCATAGAGAAGCGGCGCCAGTACCAATGAACGGATCGGATCAGGATGGCGAGCCTGAATATAAAAAGCGCTTAGCAAAAGCAGCAAAGCCAATGGACCTTCATTGAACGAAATAACGTTCACGATCTCAGCGTAGGCCGGGTGGATCGCAAAAAAAAGAGCGGCTAGAAAAGCCGCCGACCGGCGCAAACCAATGACTGAGCCGACCGCAAACAACAAACAGGCGTTTATCGCTTGCAATAAGATCGCGGCGACGCGATACCCAAGCGTGTGCGCCCCAAAAAAATGGTAAAGAAAAAAGTAACTAAGGGTCGTGAAAGGCCGGTATGTCTGCTCGCCCGAGCCGTAGTCACTCTTACCGATATATTCGATTTCTTTGAGCTGGGTAAGATATTCACGCGAAAAAATCTTAGGGAGGTTTGAAAAACTATGGATAAATTCGTTTTGCTCGATGACGACCTTGTCGTCGCTTAGAAATTCGACGTGGGAGAGAGTGCTTGAGTAGACGGAAAACACCGCTGCCGCCAATACGAATGACCCCAAAAAAAATGGGTTCATTCGCAAGCGGTTTGTAAAGATCAGAATTCGACCTCTTCGCCAGTTCCAAGCTCAAGAAAGGTCTTAAGCTTGCGCGACCTTGTGGGGTGGCGCAATTTTCGAAGGGCCTTCGCTTCAATTTGACGGACACGCTCACGCGTGACGTTAAATATGGAGCCTACCTCTTCGAGCGTGCGCGGATAACCGTCCGTGACACCGAAGCGCAGTTTAAGCACTTTCGACTCGCGCTCTGTGAGCGTCTTCAAAACGTCTTCCATCTGCTCTTTGAGCATCGCGTAGGTCGTCGCGCTCGAAGGCGAAACGGCGCGCTTGTCTTCGATGAAATCTCCAAAATGCGTGTCCCCTTCATCCCCGATCGGGGTCTGCAAGGAGATGGGTTCCTGCGCGATCTTCAAGATCTCGCGGACCTTCTCGACGCCCATGCGCATACGCTGGCCGATCTCTTCTGGCGTCGGCTCTTTCCCTGTCTCCTGCAAGAGCGTGCGCGAAACTCGAATCAGCTTGTTGATGGTCTCGGTCATATGCACCGGGACACGGATCGTGCGAGACTGGTCCGCGATGGAACGAGTGACCGCCTGGCGGATCCACCATGTGGCATAGGTACTGAACTTATAGCCGCGCTGATACTCGAATTTGTCCACCGCCTTCATCAGACCGATATTCCCTTCCTGGATAAGGTCCAGGAATGAAAGGCCGCGGTTCGTGTACTTTTTCGCAATCGACACGACAAGGCGCAAATTCGCTTCGACGAGCTCCTTCTTGGCGCGCTGGTACTTTCCTTCGCGCTTGCGCATCAGCTGGTAATGATCTTTGAGTGTCTCGTAGCTCTTCTCGCCGAACTTGCGCAGCACTTGGCCGCGTTCTTTGAGAAGTTTGCTGACAGAGAGGCGGTCACGCTTGCGGCGAAAACGCTCCATGTCCCGGTCGATCTTGTCGATACGCACGACAGCTTGACGGATCTCGTGGAAAATCTCCTCGACCACACTCGGAGCGACACGGAACTGCAGAAGCAGATCCATGACCGCCGATGGCTTCTTCACGGTCTTGAGACGGCGCGTGAGCATCGAAAGACGCTTTAGTGTCCGCGGGGCGTTGTCGCGCATCTTATATTCTTCATCGATGTACTCTTCGACGCTCACCTCGCGCTTCAAGAGTCTCTGCGTGAACTCGAGGATGTAGTTCTTCGTAAAAAGGCTCTCGAAGACGGCCTTGCGGAAATCCAGCTCGTCGGCTTCAATGCGTTTGGCCAGCTCCAACTCTTCATCACGCGTCAAAAGTGAGATCTGCCCCATCTGACGCAGGTACATGCGCACGGGGTCGTCCATCTGTTCTAGG
>JANNFA010000154.1:0-8544 GCA_031379345.1 Candidatus Omnitrophota bacterium
CTGGGCGACCAAAAATGTCCGCTTTCTTCATCGCGCAGGTAGAAAACCTCCCCACTGGCATCGCTTACCGGGTCATTGCTCCAAGGGGTCAGGCGAAACTCATGGGCATTTTCACTCCAGGTATACGATGAACCGCTTTCCGAAACAACGGTCCCAAAGTGAGGATTCGCCAACACATTGACCCACGGCATCGGGGTCATTTTTTCGGACGCAAGCATCATGATATATTCGTGGCCGTCAGGAGTGAACCCTCCCAACCCGTTAAAAAATATTAGCTCACGATGAGGTAGGTTTGCGACGGCGTGTGAAATCTCGGAATTTTTGAATCTTGCGGGCACAAAACTCTGGGCAGGCTTGTCTTGAGAAACAAGCGGCTCCATCTGCGCTGCCAATTTCCCGCGGTCATCGGTAATGATGGCTCGCGCGACCGATTGGAATAAGAGACGGTCCTCGTTTGAAATTTGTTCTGAGGACCTCACATATATCCCCCCGGTCCGCTGAGATTTTTTTTCTTCGGCGCTGGCCACGATCAAACCCACGATCTGCTCATGAAGGGACTGCTGATAGCCGCCATGATCTTCATTCCATATCACAAGGTCCACATATAAACCCTTTAAACGCCAGTAGGCATAGGCTTGGACCATCTGGCGCACTAATTCAAGATTGGCCTGGTCTTTTATCTGCACCAGTACGATTGGCAGGTCGCCGGAAATGGCATAACCCCAAAGACCCGATTGCCCCCTGCGGTTCTTGATAAGAATATTGGGGTCGGCACGCAGCGAGGAATTGGCATAAAGGATCGAATTGGCGATTCGCCGGTAAATTTGCGTATCTGATTCCGTGGCATTGATCTGCCGCAATACCACCTGGCTGTGGGTCCATGCCAATTCGGAAACGCGGTCCGCGAGCCGACGGTCATGATATTTTTCGGCCAAACTTAAAGCCGCGTCCCGGGTCTCACCCATTCCGGAGACCATATCTATCGCCGCCGATTGTCCGGGTTCCAGTGTCATTTGACTCCGGATGGAGACGATCGGGTCCAGTACGGAACCTTGGGTATCCGAAAGCGCGGATATCGATTTCATTGCTTGAGGCTCGACGAGGGTATTTCCACGACCAATAAATTTCATGCGGTCCGTCTCATAGGAGACTTTCTCGACCTCTGCGCCGTGTACGGCCATCAAATGAAACATCCAGGGCGTCGCTTCATCCAGTGAGCGTGGGCGGCGGGTGCAAAGGATCGACTGCAGACGGCCGACGATCTCCGTTTGAACAAAAAGATTGCTGAAGGCCGGATGCAAAGCATCGGATGCCCAGGATGCGAGGACGACCTCGGCATAACTTGTCATATCGATCGTTTTCCGTGTCCTCGAGCGGTTGGTGATGCGTACCCTGCGCAGTTCGACATCATCCTCCGGCGAGACGAGGATCTCCGAATAGGTATCAAAATCACGATCGCGCCGGCGAAACTCTGCTCGTCCTTCGGAAAAAATAGCTTCATAATTTTTTGCTTGTTTAAGGGTCGGTTGATGGGTGGACGACCAATATTCTCCGCTGGCCATGTCACGGATGTAGCAAAACGCTCCCCAGTTGTCGCACGTACTGTCTTCGCGCCACCGGGTCACCGCGAGGTCTTTCCAGCGGCTATACCCTCCCCCCGCATTTGTAATCATGACGTGGTAACTGCCATTGGATAGCAGCTGCACTTCCGGGGTGCGGGTATCGGGATCTTTAAAAATACTCACAGAAGACGGTATTTCATCGAAGGATACACGAGCATCGGGAAGCTCTGTGGTATGTGCATGGAATGACGCGGCCTTGGGGATACGTTCTTGCAGTAATAACAGGGTCGCTTGGAACGCTGGATCCGATTCGAATCGTTTCTGCATCAAAGGGCCAAGTAAAATATAGGCCAGGGAAAGCAAGCTCATACCCTGGTGATGCGCCATGTAGGATCGAAGGACAACGCTCAGTCCGCCACGCCTTTGACGCGACGGCGTGAAGTCTACGGCTTCGTAGAACCCGAATTTACCGAGCAAACCTTCGCTCGCAAGCCGCTGAAGATTCAAGCATGCCGCCTCGGCATCTACCATCAAAGCGAGCAGGGACGCGTACGGGGCAATGACCAGATCCTCGGCCAGTCTCCGTTTAAGACCTAGGCCAGGAACACCAAAGGCGCGATATTGATAGTTAAATTCGGTATCTACGGCATTGTAACCAGATTCTGATATCCCCCAAGGCACCCCGCGCTGTTTTCCATATTTAATCTGTCGCTTCACCACGGCTTGACAGGTCTGATGGAGTAGTGTGTTTTGGTAGGTCGGCATTATCAGGAGCGGCATCAGGTACTCAAACATGGACCCGCTCCACGAAAGAAGGATAGAGTCGCCCGCGACATTCGTCAAAAGACGTCCTAAGGCAAACCAGTTTTCTTGCGGCACATGCCCTTGCGCAATCGATACAAAACTGCATAACCTTGCCTCGGATGCCAGTAGGTCGTAGTAACTTGGGTCCCGCTTGCGCTCATCCACGTTGTATCCAATGGCTAAAAGGTGCCGCGTCTCATCGTATAAAAAATTATATTCCATCCGCGAAAGATCGTCGGCTTGCGCGGCTAGATATTCAATTGCCTGCAGACGTTTATTCGCCCGTCCGGTCGCTCCTATCGTCGTTCCGGTCTTGGAAACATCACGTAAAGTGGGGTTTCCGGCGGATTCAGGAAGATCGCCAAAAAACACCAGGTCGTCCAGGGCCGCGCGGCATTGGGCGGCAAGCGTCCGCGACCATGCGTAGGCCTGGCTCTCTCGTACCGAGGAAAAAAAACCGGCTACTTCCGCGGCGTATCTTTCCAATGGCTCCAGACACAACCGTGCAGAATCAAGCGTCGCGGGCTTAGTATTAATAGTTGTTTCCAGTTTTTTTTGAAATTGAATCAGCGCGCTAGGCTGTTCATCTCCAACATCATCCAAAAGAACCTGAAGAGTGTCGCTTAATCCCTCGAATACCCGCGTGCTCAGAATCGGCTGCTCCCCAAGCTTGAGCAACCCTTGCCGCAATGTCAGTAGATCGGCCGCAAGATTTCCGCTATCCACCGTCGAGACGTATCCCGGAATGAGAGGTTTTAATGATTGGGTGTCATACCAATTATAAAAGTGTCCTTGGTAACGTTTCAGGGTGCCCATGGTGCGCAGCGTATTCGCTGTCCGTTCAAGAAGAGCCCCGGTGCCGATATAACCAAAATCGTAAGCGGATAAATTCGCTAGAAGTAGTAGCCCTATGTTTGTCGGAGAGGTTCGGTGGGCTATCGCCACCGCCCGGTTCTCTTGATAATTGTCTGGCGGCAGCCAGTGGTCGCTGGGCCCAACAACCGTCTCAAAAAATGCCCAAGTTTTACGGCTGATCTTCCTTAGAAATTGGATCTGATCGGCTGTTATTTTTATTTCGCGATCAGTAATCGGACGGCTGATCCACCAGGCGATTGCGGGACAGGCCAGCCACAAACACAATACCGGCGAGGCGGCCGCCAAAATGCCAGGCCTTAATAAGAAGAGATAGGTAGAGGCCATTAAAGCTGTCAAGGGAGCTGACCCCATTAGGACATAAAACGCCACGAAGCCCTTGTGATCATTTAACTCCTGAGACGAAAAAATCTTCCATTCAAGCAGACGCTTATGAGTGAACAATATCCTTACGAGCGTGCGCACAATCGCATCAAGGCTTAGGAGCGCCTCATGAGGCAGGCAAGCGATAGAAAATATAGTCTGGGTAAACCGCCGAGCTGCCGAGAGCGCAAGAGCCTCCGCGTGATGGCGAAGCGAAACTTCGTCCGACTTGTGAAAAATTTCTAGAAGCAGGATAACGAGCTGCGGGGTAAAAATGATCCCAAGCAATGAAAGGGTCCAATCAGATGATCTCGGCAAGACCGCCCACCCGAGCAGGAACAGAGACAACTGCGCGACAGGAACGAGACTACGGCGCAAATTATCAAAGATCTTCCACTGGGATAATCCAGAAATAGGATTTTTCTGCAGTCGCCTGCCAGGGCCTCGGACGGTCGAAAAAAGCCACCGCATCAATTGCCAATCTCCACGGATCCAGCGGTGCCGGCGGCGTGCGTCGCTGTCATAGCGGGAGGGATAATGTTCATAAAGCTGTACGTCACTTAACATCCCTGAACGCAGATAACATCCCTCCAGAAGATCGTGGCTCAATATCTGGTTCTCTGGAAAACGCCCATTCAAAGCCCGCTTGAATATTTGCAGGTCATAAATTCCCTTTCCGATGAACGAACCCTCCCCAAAAATATCCTGGTACACATCAGAGATAGTGCGCGTATAAGGATCGACCCCCACCTCACCGGCGTGAAACTTTGCGTAAGGAGACCGGCCTGCGCTTGGAAGACTAATGCTTACACGCGGCTGAAGGATCCCATATCCCTCCACAACACGTTGCTTGGCATCATCGTATCGCGGGCGATTCAGCGGGTGCGCCATTGTCCCTACGAGCTGCTGCGCAGAACCTCGGGGCAATTGTGTGTCCGTATCCAAAGTGATCACGTACTTCACATCCGTCAGGACAGCCGTGTCCCCTAGGATAGGAGAAAAATGATTCTTCTCATCCCCACACAAAAATGCATTTAGATCTTCGAGCTTCCCGCGCTTCCGCTCATAACCCATCCACATTCTCTCTTGGGAATTCCAAAGACGCGGGCGATGGAAAAGAAAGAAATTGCCCCTTTTTTCGACCTTGTACTTTTTATTGAGCCTATCGATCTGGATCCGAACCAACTCTAAAAGAGATTCATCTTCCTGCATTTTTTCCGAAGACGCATCCTGAAAATCAGTCAATAGTGCAAAGTGTAGGTGTTCGTCTCGATTTGCCAAAAATCTTACCTCTAAGGCTTCGACCACAGAGTCAATGCCTTGAGCATTTGTCAGTATCGTGGGAACCACCACCAGCGTCTGTAGTTCCTGGGGAATTCCACGGGATAAGTCGATGCGCGGAATCAGGCGGGGCGTTATTAAGAGCATCGATAGGTAGTTCACCAGTTCGATCGCAGGCTGGCCGGAAAAAATCAACGAAAGAAAAGAGATTGCTGCAAATACCCAGTAAGAAGAACAGCCTGAAGAAACTTTTGAAATTAGACTCTCTGCAAAGAACATCATGATCAGGGCTGCCGCCCCTAAGTAAAGAGCCAGCGAAGACTGGCCGACCATTTTTTTAAAAAATTCTGAGATAGAGGGGCGTATTTGGAAACTACACTCAAGCGATGCGACTCCCTTATCGATCAGATAAAAACCGACGTGCGACGCACGATCGCCCTCACGCGCGCGTTTTCCGCTCTCCCCCGTACATTGGATGGCTCTGCGAGCCACTTCTTCTTCAGATAGGTGGCTTTTCTTCGCTATCCGCTCTACTGCGTGGCGATATCGGTCGCGGGTAGAAAAATCCATCTTAGGGTAGGTCCCGTTCGGCTCTTTGCGTAATAGCTGCTCGACGACACTGTTCGTTTCGACGAATTCACGCCAGTCCATGGTCCTCAGAAGATGAAGACTTCCGATACTGTTGCTGATGGAGATCTGGTCGGCGGCCTGCTGTTGATTCTCCGACTGGACCAACTGCTTGATCGTCAGGTTGGACTCGGAAAGCCACTGTTTGATCCAGTTAAGTGGTAGAACCAGTGAAAAGTTGTGTTCTTGCAGCCGCCGTGCAAGTTCGGCGACAAAGGAAGCTGACATCGGCGGGTTTGAGCGTGCCATATCCGCAACCACCAGCATCAGGCTCTTGGGGTCCTTCTGGGATATATCTATCATTTGGTCTACCCAGGAATCCGCTAAATTTCGGTCAATCCTGTCGGCGGCGATCCAAGTCCCCACTCTCCGAAGATTCTCGATTAGCGCCAAACGTAGCATGATCGGAATGGCCCATAATTCGCCCAGGTTGAGAACGGTGGCTTGCTGGTAAGCAGCCACGAAACCTCCGAGACTTTCCGGGTCCACGCGTCCATCTCCATGAGAAATGGCCTCCAACGCGATGTCGTAGACACGCGGAAGCATCGCCGATGGGCCGGCAGCTAATCGCGGTAATTCGCGGCTATAACCTTTTGGTAAATGTCTTCTTGCTGTATGGATCTGCTCTTCGATTAAATAAAAATTATCAAGAATCCACTCCTCGGCAGGCGCGATCTGACGGTTTGTCTCAACCGCCGCGGATAAAAGGCTTCCGATATCCGTCAAAACCTTTTTATTATCCTTAAGCCGCGCTAAAAGCAGTTCTCGAGCTCGTTTCGGGGTCAATCGATGCAGCATAGCCAAAGTATTTCCGTGCTGCTTCATTTGGTCGGTGCTGAATAATTCCGCCCTCAGCGGCAATTCTCCGGCGCCGCGTCTTTTTACAAAACGGGAGCCCGATAGCACCGAGATCCATCTTTGCAAGGACTCGTATAGAATCTTTCTAATGGTGTTCAAATATGGGCTCCTGTAAAAAAACCCGCCTCAAGTGATCTCTCACCCAAAGCGGGCCTCTAGCGGTCTTTTATTTCTGTACCAATCGCTCTTAACTAAGCGATGTCACTTTCCAATTGCGCGTGATCATATTCTGGTCAGCGCGGACACTCAGATGGTCGCCTACCTTCGCATTCTCAAGTTTGGTCTGCTGTTTGAAATCGTTGTCCCAGACGATCGTTTTTTCGCCTGTTTTACCAGATAAGTCGGTGGTGAAAAGTACGATGAAGTTCTTATCGTTGTCCACCTTCCTGACCTCGCCGGCCAACGTTTGGATATCTCCTTTTGCCATCGCCTCGATCATGCCGGCGACAGAACTTACCTTCCAATTCTTCGTGATGATGTTCTGACTGGCCGTCAACGTGATATTGTCGCCGACCTTGTTTTTCCCAAGACTTTCGGAGACGCTCTGATTGGATGTGTCCCATACCACACGGTTCTGCACGGACTGACCTTTTTCGTCCATGCCCTTAGAACGAAGTGACAGCCAGTTGCCGGCATGGTCAATCTCTAGGATCTCGCCGCTAATCGTCCTGTCATCGGAGCTAAGAAGCGTTTTTTCGGCTATGGCCAGGGCTCCCCCGACTGAATTTACTTTCCAGGTACGTGTGATCAAGTTCTGCTCGGCATCCACGGTCATGATCTGTCCCATTTGCGCATTTTTAAGCTGCATTTTCTCTGCCAGATTTTCGTCCCATACGAGCTTGTGATCCTTGGTACCGCTCGAATTGGCTTCTTCAGAGACCAGCGTGATAGAGTTTCCAGCCTGATCGATGCTATTAACCTTGCCAATCAACGTCTCCGCGTGGACTGTTCCAGCCAACCCTAAAAAAAAGGTCATCATTGAAGCGGTAAGCATTTTTTTATTCATAAGCCTTCTCCTTTATTTGATTGAAGATTTGACATGATGGTTCTTTGGATTAGCTTAAGTTGTATGGGGAAACTGGGAAATCAGGGAAATCTCTTGATTCTCTATCGGGGAAAAGCCGGGCCGGTAAGGCTACCGAATCTTGGAAAAGATCGTATCGGAGGGGTGTACCTTGTTGAGCGTATATAGATGGATGCCCGGCGCTCCGCCATCCAGAAGCGCACGGCACTGCTTCACCGCGAACTGGAGACCCGCCTCGAGCGTCTTCACCGGGTCAGCAGCAATGGGTCCGAATATCTCATGGACTTCCTTCGGGATGCCGGCACCGCAACGCTCGCAAAAACGCTTCAAGCCCGCATAATCCGTGATGGGTAGAATTCCGGGAAGGATGGGTACATTCACACCGAGTTTTTTCAGCCTCTCGACATACTCAAAATAAAGACGATTTTCAAAAAACAGTTGGGTGATTACAAAATCAGCCCCTGCCCGGACTTTTTCGGCAAGGTAACGCGCGTCAGAATCTTTATCTTTCGCCAGAATATGTCCTTCAGGAAAACCGGCGACTCCGATCGAGACCCTATTTCCGAGTTTGGCACGGATAAAGGCGACGAGCTCTGAACTGTATTTGAGATCGCCGGTCAGCGCCGCCTCCGCGGACTGTCCCTTCGGCGGGTCCCCGCGGAGCGCCAAGATATTCCGGATGCCGCGGCGGTCTATGTCCTCAAGGATGCTCTCAATTTCTTTCTGGCTATGTAAAACACAGGTCAGATGTGCCATCGCGGGAATACCATGATCCTTTTGGATGTGCTCCACGACAACCAGAGTCTGCGCCCTGCTTCCTCCGCCAGCACCGTAAGTGCACGAGATAAAATCGGGTCTCAGGGCGCAAAGGCCCTTAAGAGTGACCAAAAGTTTTTCGTGGCCTTCAGGCGTCTGGGCCGGGAAGACCTCGAGAGAGAAGAGTTTCTTTTTGGCTTGCAGTATAGACAAGATGGTGTTCATAGGGACATTGTAACCTACCTCAAGGGGAATAAAAATACCTCTCAGGTTTTATCGACCCAAGAGGCATTTCTTCGAATGGCGACCCTACCTTAAACCTTTCGAACTTTACTTTGGTTTTACCGCACAATCTTCTTAATAAATCTCATCTTAAAAAATGAACCGTCCCTCTCG
>JANNFA010000151.1:0-6103 GCA_031379345.1 Candidatus Omnitrophota bacterium
GGTAAGCCGCCGGCACACTGAGCGAAAGCTTCATCACGCGGCCCGTCATCCGGACGCGGTCGACCTGGCCTGAGCCATCGACAATGCCCGTGAACATCAGAGCGCTCCTTGGTAATGCATATCTTTTCCGGAACGCTGCGCGCTCCAGTTCTTGAACAGGCGCGACAGGCGCGAACGTTCGAGTCCTGCGCGCGGGAACGGATCCCCGATGTTTATCGGCGCTACAAAAAGATGAAGTTCGTGCACAATGCGGTGCGCGAGCGCATCGGAGGCGACCTTGCCGCCACCTTCGATCATGAGATGAACGATGCCGCGTCGGCCAAGTTCTTTCAGAATGGACGGCCAGTCGAGCCGCCCCGCTCGCCGCAGGCGCACCGACAGGATCTCGGCTCGTTTCGGAAACCCGCAGGCTGGACGTGCAGCCCTGGCCGTAAAAATAAGCGTCAAGCCGCTTGAAAAGATCCGGGCTTCCGGCGGTGTGCGCAGTGCGGCGTCGAGGACCACTTTAAGTGGCTGACGGCCGCGATAACCGGGAAGGCGCACACTCAGCCGCGGGTCGTCCGAAAGCACGGTGTTCACGCCGACTAAAACAGCGTCGGCCGAGCGGCGCAGTTCATGCACGCGCCGGCGCGACAACGGGCCCGAGATCCATTTGCGCGGGCCGGCCGAGAGCCGCGCATCGCGGCTTTGCGCAAGTTTCAGAGTCACGTACGGTTTTCCGGTGCGCATCCAATGCGCATAATCGCGGTTCAGGCGCTGCGCTTCTTTTTCGAGTATGCCCACCTTTACGGAAACGCCCTGCTGTTTTAATTTTTTAAATCCACGGCCAGCCACTTTTGGATTCGGGTCTTTCATTGCGCAGACGACCTTTCGCACACCGCTCTTGAGGATAGCTTCCGTGCAAGGAGGAGTTTTTCCGAAGTGGTCACAGGGCTCAAGCGTGAGATAGAGCGTCGCTCCGGAAGGAATTTTTTTAATTTTGCGGAGGGCATTTAATTCAGCATGAGGCCCGCCGAAGCGCTCGTGTGCGCCCTCGCTTAAGATGCGGCCATTTTTCACCAGCACCGCTCCGACTAGGGGATTCGGATGCACTCGCCCCTCGCCCCGCCGCGCCACTTCCAGCGCGCGGCGCATAAACCTCAAGTCTTTGTTTTGCATTCTGTTTTGGCAATGCGGTCGAGGATGCCGTTCACGAACTTGGAAGAGTCGGCTTCGCCATAACGCTTCGCAAGATCCACCGCTTCATTGATAGCCACTTTAAGCGGGATCTCGTCGACAAAAAGCATCTCATACGTGGCCAGCCGCAGGATATTGCGGTCCACGCAGGCCATGCGGGCCATCTCCCAGTTCTCGGCATAGCGCTCAATGGTGGGGTCGATGGCGGATAGCTTATCGAGCGTGCCCTCCACGAGATGCTCGGTGTATTCACGTATCTCTGGTTCTTGCTTATCCTTTTCCACCGCTTCTTTTTCAGAACTGGAGAGCGCGAGGTCGGAACGATCCAACCAAAAATCCTGGAGCGCTTCCTTAAGCGGCGGGCCCGCCACATCGATCTCATATAAAACCTGGAGCGCAAACTCGCGGCTGCGTGTTCTTTTTCTCATTTTCTTTTTTTATCCAGCTTTCTCGAAAGATTTGCCATCTCGATCGCAGACATCGCCCATTCGTGTCCCCTGTTTATCTTTTTTTGTCCCACGCGCTCGACCGCATCCGCGGGATCTTCTGCGGAGATCATCCCCAGGATGACCGGAACATCCGTCTTCATCGAAAGTTCCCGCAGGCCTTTTGCGCACTGGGTGACCACCTGGTCAAAATGCTTCGTCTTTCCGCGTATCACCACGGACAAGGTCAGCACCGCATCCGGTTTCACACGGCGAATGAGTTTTTGAGCGGCCAGGGGCACTTCGAACGCCCCCGGAACATGCGCCACGTGGACTTTTTTTAGGTCGGCTCCCTGCCGGCTTAAGGTATCCAACGCGCTTTGTAGGAGCTGGTCCGTCAGATATTCATTGAAACGGGAAACAACGATCCCGAAACAACGACCGCCCGCATTCGTTCCGCCCTTCCAATGCTTAGCGCTTGGCCGCTTCAAGAATATGGCCCATCTTAAGCATCTTGGTCCGAAGATATTTTTTATTATGCTTGCCCGGCTTGGTCACAATGGGCACGCGCTCTGTCACGGTGAGCCCGTAGCCCTCCAAGCCGACGATCTTCTTTGGGTTGTTCGTAAGAAGACGTATCTTCTTGATACCGAGATCCGCCAAGATCTGTGCCCCAACGCCGTAATGGCGCAGGTCTGCAGGAAATCCCAGCTTCTTGTTTGCTTCGACCGTGTCGAGACCCTGATCTTGAAGTTGATAGGCTCTCAATTTGTTCAAAAGACCGATTCCGCGCCCTTCCTGACGCATATAAAGGAGAACGCCGCTTTTCTCTTTAGCGATCATCGTCAATGAACGATGCAGCTGTTCGCCGCAGTCACATCTTTTCGAACCAAGAACGTCGCCGGTAAAGCATTCGGAGTGAACGCGCACCAGAACCGCTTTTTTAGGGTCGATCTCGCCCATCACAAGCGCCATGTGGTAATCCTTGTCCACGACGGATTCATACGCGACCAATTTGAAATCACCGTATGGATTCGTCAAGCGTGTCTCCACTGCTTTGGACACGAGCTTTTCTTTCTTACGCCTGTATTCGATCAGGTCGCGAATGGAACAGACCTTGAGTCTGTGTTTTTTTGAGAACTGCGCTAAGTCCGGCGTGCGCGCCATGGTTCCATCATCGTTCATGATCTCGCAGATTGCGCCGGCCGGATAGAGGCCGCTCAATTTCATCAGGTCCAAACAGGCCTCGGTGTGTCCGGCCCGCACCAACACACCGCCCTCGCGCGCACGTAACGGAAAAAGATGACCCGGTCGTACAAGATCTGGGCTTTTCGTCTTGGGGTCGATCAGAGTCTGTACCGTTTTTGCACGGTCGTAGGCGGAAATGCCGGTTGTGATGCCGCGCTTCGCATCGATGGAAACAGTCCACGCGGTCTTGAGTTCATCCTGGGTGTTGGCGACCATGAGGTCGATTCCCAGCTCAGCGAGACGGCGTGACTCCATCGGCACGCAGATGATGCCACGGCCATGTTTGGCCATGAAATTAATATTTGCCGGCGTCGCATGATCGGCCGCAACAATGAGGTCGCCCTCATTCTCTCGATCAGCATCGTCAATAACGATGACCATCTTCCCTTTTTTAAGGTCGGAAACGATTTCCGGGATACTTGAGAATCTCATGTTAAAAATATTCCTGTATCAATGCATTCGCCTTATCGCGCACACGCCCGGCCCATAACCCGCCAGCCTTTACGTAGGCGGTACGCCGCTCGCGTAAAACCGCAGCCGTCAGTAATCCCGCCAGAGACGCGTCTGACGACTCCGCGAAACCCGGTATATTTTTTGGAAAAGCAGCTATCACCTGGAGCCCGCCGTGATCAAGCCCGTTGACCCAAGACGCTTTTTCAGCATTGTCGCCCGTGACGACAATTGCGCTCTCGACTCCTAGTTGCTCTAACCATTCGCGGCTTGTTGCGACGATGTGCTCCGAACCTTCCCTGGCTTCCGCCGCAGAAAACACGCGGTACTCGCGTAAAACACCTCTCTCCATGACGCCCCCGCTTACAAAATCATCTCCAAGGTCCCAAACAACGCGCGGCAAGGCTGCGTTCTCGATCACAGCGCTGCAGACAGAGTCTAACGAGAGCACCGCAAAAGAACTTTCGACCTGTGAGCGGCGCATGATATCTTTCCACTGTTCGACCAACCGCGCACGCGCGAGAATGACGTGCAGCGTCACATCGAGACGATGACCGAACACGCCGAACGGATTTCCGACGGAATCTTTGCCATCGATAAGATAATCCGATTCACGGGTATACACGGGTGTGTATTCGAAATCACCGACCAGCCGAGCCGCGCTCCGGGCTGCGTCTCGCACATCTTCTCGGCCGATCTGCCCGTCTCCGGACAAGGTCTTAGACCCAACGGGGTGCGCACACCGGATCTGGGCATCGTCAAAATTAAAATATAGCCTGCGGCAACGAGCGCCTGCGCCCTGCTCGGCCAGCCGCAGCGCTTCTGTCACGCATTCCGCGACGTCGGACAATCTTACAATTTCGCCCCCAGGACGTCCCATGGAACGAGTCTTGCCCTGTCCAAGGACTTCCCACTCACCGGCAGGCTTCTGACGGGCGGCCAAAGCGGTCACACAGTGCTCGCCAAAATCCAGCGCCCATACCGCGGATTTCGACGTAAACGCTTTATGCATTTATGAACTGACCACGGGGTCATCAAAGCGAAGGTCGATATAGCGTACCTTGGCGGGATCCAGCGGCTGGGTTTTCAAGATCTGATCTAGAATTTTGAGGCGTTCAATAAAGTGCCCATTTCCGATACGGATCTCGATCGAATTGTCGACAATGAACGACGTGTTGCGCACATCCGCGATATCGACCTTTGTCAGGAGATGCTTACGAAGAATGTTTTGGCGCTTCACAATATCCATGAGCCAAAGGGCTCTTTTTGTGCCCGCGTCTTCTAGGATCGCACCGACTGCAAGGCCACGGCGCGGCAAAGGCGCACCCTCAATGACCGGTAAATTCCGAAACGGCGTAGAGGAAGAATTAGGGAGCACGACCCGATCCTTGTCTACCTGCACAAAACGCGAATACGCGACCTGCGCGACCGGCGTACGGCGCTTGAGCAGGATCTCGACGCGGTTGGGAAGCACGCGGCGGACTTTGACCTCTTTAAATTCCGGGTGATTTCGCTTGATGACCTGCTGGACACTCACCAAATCAAGCTGGATGAGGTTTTCGCCGCGGTGCAATTCTGAAAACTGAAAGGACTGGTCGGGGGTGAGCGTGCCGATATTCAGGATCCTGACTTCGTCGAGCTGGAAAGTCGTAGAGTTCACCGCATACGCCACAACGCCCCCGAATAGCACGCCTAGGGTCGTCAGTGACAAGATGTAAGGGAGCGAATAAAAAAACGTCTTCCGCAGCGTTCCGGCCCAACGCATGGTCCCGGCGGCCGTGTATCTTTTTTTTGGTCTGGATCTCATCCCACTTTTCCTTTTGCCATCGACAAGCTCATGATTTTAACACAAAGTTCTGGAAAATGGATTCCCGCCGCTCGGGCGGCCTTGGGCAAAAGACTCTTGGGGGTCAGCCCAGGGATGGTGTTGATCTCAAGCACGTAAGGCAATCCGTCCTCGCCCAGAATCAAGTCCACGCGGCCCATCACTTCGCCGCCAAGCGCACGATATGCTTTGAGCGCCTCGTCGACCACGGCGCGCGTTTCCTCTTCTGTTAATTTGGCTGGAAATTGATAACGCGTTTCTGCGTCGCGATACTTGGCCTCATAGTCATAAAATTCCCTCTTGGCAATGACTTCCACGACCGGCAAAGGGTCCTCGCCGAGAATTCCCACGGTGAGTTCGCGACCCGCGATATACCGGTCCACCAAAACCGTGTCGGAATAACGAAATGCCTCACGGCAGGCCTTTTCATAGCCAGCAGCCTCGCGCACGATCGTGACGCCGACGCTTGAGCCGGCCTTGGTCGGCTTCACCACACAGGGAAAACCAAATGGCGGCTTCTGTTTTACCTCGGCCTCTGAATGCAGAACAATAAAGGGAGCGACACGCACGCCTTCTCTTTCAAAAGTTTTTTGCGCGGCTTCCTTGTCGAACGCCAATTGACTCGCCTCGGGGCCCGGACCCGTATACGCAATGCCTTCTTTTTCCAGAAGACGCTGGACCGTGCCATCTTCGCCAAACGTGCCGTGAAGCGCCAGGAACGCGAACGTCACGTTCTCCTCTTGGAGCTTCGTGATAAAATCATCCACCGCATCCACCAAGATGACGGGATAGCCAAGTTCGGTCAGAGCCTCAAAGACAGCCTTGCCCGATACAAGAGAAACCTCACGCTCACAAGAGGTCCCCCCTGCGAGAACAACGACTTTTTCTTTCATTCTAAGATTTTCACCTCAGATTCGAGTTCAACCCCGTGTTTTTCACGCACTCCCTGCCTTACTTTCTCCATGACGGCTATGACATC
>JANNFA010000176.1:0-7515 GCA_031379345.1 Candidatus Omnitrophota bacterium
ACATTGAGGAGGCCGATATCATGATCGCCTCTACCCACGCGGGCCGCTTCTTGATCCAAGCGCCCCAAGTGAAGGCGTGGATGAAGCAGCGCCACGAAAAGCCTCTTTTCTTCATAGATATTGCGGTACCGCGCAACATCGACCCCGCGACGGATAAGCTGGACAACGTCTATCTCTACAACATCGACAACCTGAAGGGCATCGCAGAAAAAAATAAGGCTTTTCGCGAGACCCAGGCCGAGCGCTGCGAAGGACTCGTAAAAGGGCAGACGGAGCGCTTCATGGGCTGGCTTTTAAAAGAATTCGGCTCGAATGGGGCACTATGAAAACGATACGTATCGGGACGCGCGGAAGCCTTCTTGCGCTCGCGCAGAGCGGGGAAGTAGCGAAGGCGCTGAGGCGGCGCCATCCCAAGATCCTTTTTGAGATCGTGAAGATCAAAACAACGGGGGATGAATTTAAAAGCGTGCATCTTTTTAAAAAAAATGGCATCGGGATCTTTACGAAAGAGATCGAGAGGCGCCTGCTGGACGGCCGCGTGGACATCGCCATCCACAGCATGAAGGACCTTCCGACAAAACTCGCTCACGGCCTCACGCTTGCGGCCGTGCCCAAACGCGGCAAGGTTTCAGACGCGCTACTCAGCAGAGAACGCCATAGTCTGGAAACGTTGCCGGAGGGATCCAGGGTAGGCACGGGAAGCCCACGCCGTAAAAGACAACTCGCCCGCCTGAGACCCGACCTCAAGCTGGTGGATCTTCGCGGGACTCTCGACACCCGTGTTTCAAAGGTTCTGCACGATAAGACTTTGGACGGGGTGGTCGTGGCGCGCGCCGGGCTCGAGCGCTTAAAAAAATTCAACCGATATTGGAAAGAGATCAGTCCGGATATTTTTTTGCCTGCGGTGGGGCAGGGGGCACTCGCCCTCCAAGTCCGGCGCGGGGATGCCGTTGTGGGAAAAATCGTCCGCGTTTTAAACCACAAAGAAACGGAGCGTCTCGCGATCGCCGAGCGTGAATTTTTGGCCCGGCTCGGCGGTGGCTGCCGCGTGCCGGTGGGAATTCTTTCAAAAAAAATGGGTTCGCGTATCCGCCTCAAGGCGGCGGTCTTCTCAGTGAGCACAGGGAGTTTTATTGAAGCCGTGATCGAGCGTCCGTGGACACAAGGCGTGAAAGCTGCCCGCCTCTTGGCGGACGGGCTTCTCAAGCAAGGCGCCGGACGTTTTCTGTCTGAGGCAAGAGCGTCATGAAAAAAGGTTTCGTTTCACTTGTGGGTGCGGGACCCGGAGATCCGGAGCTTTTGACACTCAAAGCCTTGAGACGCATCCGCGAGGCGGACCTGATCATTTACGACTACCTTGTGAATCCCGAGCATCTGCGCCATGCCAAAAATGACAGCAGGACACTTTGCGTGGGCAAGGGCTTTCGCCACAAACTCATGTCTCAGCAAAAGATCAACCGCCTGATCATCCGGGAAGCCAAGCGCGGGAAAAATGTTGTTCGCCTCAAAGGCGGTGACCCTTATCTATTCGGCCGCGGCGCGGAAGAAGCGCTTTTTTTAAGGCAGCACGGAATCCCGTTCGATGTTGTCCCGGGGATCACAAGCGCCGTGGCCTGCGCAAACTACGCCGGCATCCCACTGACACACCGCGAGCACAATTCCTCAGTCACCTTTCTCACGGGTCACCGCGCGCACGACGAAGCGCTCGACTCCATCGATTGGCGGCGCATCGCAGCGATGCCCGGGACACTCGTTGTCTATATGGGTTTTTATAATCTTTCTACCATAGCAGGACGCCTCATCGCCAATGGCATGCGCGCAGACACACCCGTCGCCGTCATTGAGTGGGGAACCCTGCCGCGCCAAAAAACCTGCACGGGCACCTTAAAGAACATCACCCTTCTGGTAGCGCGCATGAAATTAGAGCCTCCCTGCCTAATCGTGATCGGGGATGTGGTAACGCTTCGGCCTAAACTGGATTGGTACGAAAAACTCCCTCTTTTTGGAAAAAAGGTCCTCGTCACGCGCACACGCGATAAGGCGGGGCTGCTTTCTTCGAAGCTCCGCGCACTGGGAGCCGAAACGATCGAGCTGCCCACCCTAGAGATAGGATCGGTGCCAGACTTTGGTCCGCTTGACGCGGCGATACGCGAACTCTCCCGATTCAGTTGGGTCATTTTTACGAGCAGTTATGCCTTGGACGCCTTTTTTGAACGCCTGTCGCGTCTTAAAAAAGATGCACGCTGGCTGAGAGATATTCGCATCGCCTGCGTGGGACCCGATACGGCCGCGGCGCTTCGTTTGAGAGGCTTTGAGCCTGATGCGCTGCCGCAAGATTCTGAGTCCGCCGCGATTCCGGATGCGATCCGCGCAAAAGAGGGAAGCTTAAAAAATCTCCCCATTCTCTTGGTGCGGACGAATATCGCGCCGCCGACTCTTGAAAAACGCTTAAGAAAAGCCGGGGCCCACCCGCATCGTGTGACCGGTTACATCACGGATCGCGCACGGCCCGACAGCGCGCTTCTGCGACGGCTCCTCCAAAACCCGCCGGATTACCTGACCTTCACGAGCTCTTCGACTGCGAAAAATCTCACGGTGATTCTTGGAAAGAAAAAAATGACGCGACTTGCCGCACGCTCGACGGTTGTCAGCGTGGGCCCCCAAACATCGGGAACTTTGCGCTCACTTGGGTTGCGCGTAAAGGTTCAGGCATCGGACCATAGTGTGGATGGTCTGATTTCGGCAATTATAAAAGATGCGCGGAGGGGTGGGTGAGCTACCCAGGTCAGAGACTTCGTAGACTACGGGAGAATCCTCTCGTACGCGAACTAGTTACCGAGACGCGCTTGGACCCAAAACAGTTAGTTTATCCGCTTTTTGTGAAAGAAGTGCTCTCAAAAAAAGCCGGGATTGCGTCTATGCCCGGACAATTCCAATGGCCGCTTGCCGAACTCGCCGCAGAAGCCCAACGCGTCGAATCTCTTGGTATCCAGGGCGTTCTTCTATTCGGTATTCCCGCCGCCAAGGATCTGAGCGGCCGCGAAGCCTCGCACTCACAGGGTGTCCTCCAAAAAGCGGTTCGCGCCATCAAAAAAAAATGCAAAAACCTTCTCGTCATCACCGACGTCTGCTTGTGTGAGTATCTTTCTCACGGACACTGCGGACACCTTGTGAAGGGCAAGGTCGACAACGATTCTTCGGTCAAGACCCTCGCGGCCGTGGCGCTCTCGCACGCTGAAGCCGGAGCCGACATCGTCGCCCCGTCCGACATGATGGACCATCGGGTTCGCGCCATCCGTCAATTGCTTGACTTGCGTGGATTCAAACACACACCCATCCTTTCTTATGCGGTGAAATATGCCTCCGCGTTTTATTCGCCATTCCGTGACGCCGCCGAAAGTGCGCCAAAATCAGGCGACCGCAAAAGCTATCAGATGAATCCGGCCAACGGCCGGGAAGCTTTGCGTGAGGCAAAGGCGGACTTGGAAGAGGGTGCGGACATGCTTTTGGTGAAACCCGCTCTCGCTTATCAGGATGTTTTGTCGGCTGTGAAGCAAAAATTTGATTGCCCCGTGGGCGCCTACAGCGTGAGCGGGGAATACGCCATGATCAAAGCAGCTGCGGAAAAAGGATGGTTGGATGAAAAAAAGATCGTCCTTGAAACACATCTGGGTTTAAAACGCGCCGGCGCGGACTTTATTGTCACCTACTGGGCAAAGGAGCTGGCCAAATGGCATCAAAACTAGCTCATGCCTGGTCCGCCGCGAAAAAAACTCTTGCCGGAGGCGTCGATTCTCCGGTGCGCGCGTTCAAGGCGGTCGGGGGGAACCCGATCTTCATGGTAAAAGGAAAAGGCGCGCACCTTTTTGATATCGAGAGCAAGCGCTACGCAGATTATTGTCTTTCGTGGGGGGCGCTTTTATTCGGCCACGCCGACACGAAGACCGTGTCCGCCATTAAAAAACAAGCCGCTTTTGGCACAAGCTTCGGCACTGCCACTGAATTGGAGACGGCGCTTGCCACGGAGATTCAAAAAGCCTTTCCGGGGATGGCGAGGATGCGATTTACAAGTTCGGGCACCGAGGCCGTCATGAGTGCCATCCGGCTGGCGCGCGGCGCGACCGGCCGCGAGCGTATTTTAAAATTCGAAGGCTGTTATCATGGACACGCCGACAGCCTTCTTGTCAAAGCGGGAAGCGGTCTGGCTACCTTTGGTTCCCCGGATTCAGCGGGTATCCCGCGCGAGCTGGCCAGACTGACCACGGTGCTGCCCTACAACGATGAGAAAAAGCTCGAGGCCTTCTTTAAAAAAAATAGGGATCTCGCCTGCGTTATCATCGAACCTATCGCCGCCAACATGGGCGTCGTGCCCGCCGCTAAAGGTTTTTTGAAATTACTGCGGTCGCTCACACGCAAAACGGGGACCCTGCTTATCTTTGATGAGGTGATCAGCGGTTACCGTGTTTGTTACGGCGGAGCACAACACCTGTACGGCGTTTCTCCCGACCTGACGGTGCTCGGAAAAATTATTGGCGGCGGTCTGCCGGTGGGCGCGTTCGGCGGATCGACGCAGCTCATGAGCCATCTCTCGCCGCAAGGCCGTGTTTACCAGGCGGGCACTCTCTCGGGCAACCCCCTTTCGATGGTGGCCGGAAAAAGCGTGCTTTCCAGGCTGTCGAAGAAGTTTTATGCGGGACTCAACGCTCGTGCAGAGGATTTTGTGCTTCGCGCAGGCCGTATTTTGGGTAAAAAAATGCACCTTTCAGTGCATCAGGCCGGGTCCATGTTTACCTTTTTCTACACGGAGAATCCTCCGGTTGATTTTTCGGGTGTTCGACGCACGAACACAAAAATATTCCGTCGTGTTTTTCACGGCCTTCTTCGCCAGGGTGTTTACACACCGCCTTCCGCCTACGAAGCCTCATTTTTATCGACGGCCCACAGCCAGGAAGTTCTGGAGAAAACTCTGGACGCGTATAAACACATTTAATATGCTAAATGCCTTATGACCACTGCTAAGAAGACAACCTTGAACGATATCTGCTCTCCGATCGAGAATGAGCTGCGCGATTTCCATGCCGAGCTCAAAAAGGAGCTTTCCTCGAAGGACGCGCTTATTCAGGATATCCACGACCACATCCTTAAGATGACCGGGAAATTCCTCCGTCCCATTCTCACGCTGGCCTGCTCAAAATTGAACGGAAAATCATCCAAAGAAGCGCTACGGCTTGCCGTGTCCGTCGAGCTGATCCACACCGCAACGCTTGTGCACGACGACATCATTGATGAATCCGCCTTCCGCCGCAACCAACCTACCGTTCACTCGCGTTGGGGCCGTGAGCTCTCCATTGTGAGCGGAGATTATCTTTACGCAAAGGCATTCATGATCCTCGCGGGATTTGAGGACCCAAAGATAAGCCAGGCGTTCGCCTCCTGCGCGCACATCATGTGCGAAGGGGAGATGAAGCAGATTGAAAAACGCAAAGATTTCGGTCTCAGCGAAGAAGAATATCTTCGGATCATTCACAAAAAGACCGCCGCTCTTTTTCAGGCCGCCTGCATGGGAGGGGCCTATTTGTCTGGGTTGAACTTTGCCGCCGTTGAAAAGCTGGGCCGATACGGTTATGCGCTGGGTATGGCCTTCCAAATCGTGGACGACTGCCTCGACTTGGTCGGCGAGTCCGAAACACTCGGCAAGAAAGCCGGACTGGATCTCCAGAAACAAGACATGACGCTTCCCGTGCTCTATCTTTTTGAAGAGCTTCCCGTTAGCGAGAGGGCGGATCTTATCGGGCGCTGGGAATCGGCCGACTCGCAAGAGCTATTCAAGAACGTAAAAGAATTGGCCTTGCGCCACCATGCCGTGGAGCGCGCCATGGAACAGGCCCGCCGCTATGGGGCGGAAGCCTCCGAGGCGCTCAAAGACCTGCCGTCCTCAGCCTGCGCCGAGAGCCTGGCGCAGCTCATCGACCACTGCCTCGAGCGGGTCCGTTGACAGGGGCCTAAAAAGGGGTTATTCTTAGTGTATGTTTGGTATCGGAATTCCTGAATTACTTGTCATTTTCCTCGTCTGTCTGTTGCTTTTCGGGGCGAACCGTCTCCCCGAGATAGGCCGCAGCCTCGGCGATGGCATCCGTGAGTTTAAAAAAGCCTTCAAAGACGGAAGCGAAGGCGACTCCAAGCCTAAAGACGGCAGCGGTCAGTCCTGACTGACTGAGCCGGGCCCAGCCGTTTTTCCAATGAACCCCACGCCTTTCCAAAAAAAACGAATCGTTGTCGCCTTATCCGGCGGAGTAGACAGCTCTGTCTGCGCCCAGCTTTTGGTCGAGCAGGGCCATGAAGTCATTGGCATGACGATCAAGACCTGGACCAATGACGAGTGTCGAGACGAAAAATCCAAGGGCTGTTGTTCTTTGCGCGACATCGATGACGCGCGTTCGGTCGCCCGTAAACTCAACATCCCATACTACGTGATGGACCTGTCGGCGGATTTTCAGGAAAAGGTCATCGATTATTTTGTAGATGAGTATTTCCGCGGCCGTACTCCGAACCCATGCATCGAATGCAACAACCATATCAAATTTGGCGTACTTGCAAAGAAGGCGGAGGAGTTGGGCGCCGAGTTTGTCGCCACCGGACATTATGCACGCAAAGAATTTGTTGCCGCCGAGAACCGCTACTGCGTGAAAGAGGGGGTCGACCTATCGAAAGACCAGACCTACGTCCTCTTCGGCCTAGACCAACAACAGCTCAAACGCATCCTTCTTCCCATCGGCGACTTGGAAAAAAAGGAAGTCAGGCGGCTGGCCGAAAAAATGGGTCTGCGTGTGCACGACAAACCCGACAGTCAGGAAATTTGTTTCGTAAAAGGCAAGTACGGCGACTTTGTGAAGGGCTACAGCCCCGAACGGCTTCCCGGTAAAGGCGAGATTTTGGACGTCCAGGGGACGGTGCTCGGCGAACACGAGGGCAGCCATCTTTTTACGGTGGGACAAAAGAAACGCCTTCGGCTGGACAGCGCCCCGGATTATTTTGTGACGGCCGTGAAACCAGAGAAAAATCAGATCGTTGTCGGGCCCGAAGAAGACCTGATGGTTTCTACAATGACCGTGCGGCGTGCCAACTGGCAACTTAGCCCCAGGCTCGGCGATATCCACGTAAAGATCCGTTCGCGACATGTCAAAACTCCTGCGGAGATCCTCTCTCTGGGCGAAGAAGTCCTTGTGCATTTTAAATATCCCCAGAAAGCCGTCACGCCAGGTCAAGCTGCGGTATTTTACGATGGCCCTCGCGTCCTCGGTGGAGGTTGGATAGATTCGGCGGCGTAGCTCAGTGGTAGAGCGCGGGACTCATAAGCCCAAGGTCGGTGGTTCGATCCCACCCGCCGCCATTATATTCACTACACTTGGATAAAAATAAGGAATCAAAGCAATGGTTAAAATATTTACAGCACTATTTGCGCTGAGTTTGGGTTTGGCTCAGCCCTCGTTTGCGGTTGATTCAGCGCTTGCCGGT
>JANNFA010000194.1:0-2187 GCA_031379345.1 Candidatus Omnitrophota bacterium
TCGGCCGCGTGTGCAGGGCGTCTGTGATGTCTGCAGCTCAGACCTGATGCAGAGGCCCGATGACCGCGAAGAAGTGATAGAGAACCGTCTGAAAGAGTACGAAAAGCAGACGGCGCCGCTCATTGATTATTATCGGAAGAAAAAAAATCTAGCCGAAGTCTCGGGCGACTTGGAAGTGGATGAGTTGAACGCCGAGCTCGAGACAATGTTTCGTAAGAAGGGCTTGCGCGCGAGTGGTTCTCAAGACAAAAACTGAACTTGAGACGATGCGTCGCGCCGGGAAGATAGTGGCGGGGCTTCTCAAGTTAATGGAAAAAGAAGCGCGGCCAGGCGTCACGACGAAAATGTTGGATGAGATTGCTGAGAAATATATCCGTTCTCAGGGCGCGGAACCCGCGTTCAAGGGTTACCATGGGTACCCGGCGTCGATCTGCGCGTCTGTGAATGAAGAGGTGGTTCACGGCATCCCTGGTGACCGGCTATTGCAGGACGGGGATATCGTCGGCATTGATGTCGGAGCAAAGCTTGACGGTTTTTTTTCAGATGCGGCACGGACCTTCCCGATCGGGAAGGTGGATGAAGAAAGCTTGAAGTTGATCGAAGTGACGCGTGAGGCGATGAATCAGGGGATCGCCAAGGCGGTGGACGGTAACCGGCTCTCTGATATTTCGCACGCGGTACAGCAGTACGCCGAAAAGCATGGTTTCGGAGTGGTTCGTAAGTACACGGGACACGGAATAGGACGTAACCTGCATGAAGAACCGCAGGTGCCTAATTTTGGTCGTCCGAACCAGGGGCCCAAGCTCGTGGAAGGCATGGCGCTTGCGATCGAGCCGATGCTGAACGCGGGCACGCATGAAGTGGATGAGCTGTCGGATGGTTGGACAGTGGTTACGAAAGACGGAAGGCGTTCCGCACATTTTGAGCAGTCGATCGTGGTGGGCAAGGGTAAGGCCGAGATTCTGACGCAGTAAAGTAAAGGAAGGCATGCCCAAAGAAGAAGCGATTCAGGTTGAAGGAACGGTAGCGGAAGCGCTGCCGAACGCGATGTTCCGCGTGCAGCTCGAGAACAAACATATCGTTCTCGCGCACGTGTCCGGGAAGATGAGGATGCATTTTATCCGCATCCTTCCGGGTGACAAGGTGATGTGCGAGCTGTCGCCGTACGACCTAACGAGGGGCAGGATTATTTACAGGGTGAAATAGATGAAAGTACGTTCGAGCGTCAAAAAAATTTGTGATAATTGCAAGATCGTCCGCCGCAAGCGCGTGATCCGCGTGATATGCAAGAACCCAAAACATAAACAGAGACAGGGGTAAAGAATGCCTAGAATCGTCGGAGTCGATATTCCCAAAGAAAAGAAGATTGGTATTTCGCTGGCCTATATCTATGGAATC
The DNA here is from genome assembly GCA_031379345.1 of Candidatus Omnitrophota bacterium. Taxonomy (GTDB): domain Bacteria; phylum Omnitrophota; class Gorgyraeia; order 2-02-FULL-51-18; family 2-02-FULL-51-18; genus JAHFFM01. Next base: position 1,399 of record JANNFA010000194.1, read on the forward strand.
GGCCGTCCGATGGCGATCAAAATCTGTAAGACCGCCGGCATCAGTGTGGATGTGCGTGCCAAGAACCTGACCGAGGAAGAGGTCTCACGCCTAGCCGGAATCATCCAGAAAGATTACCGTGTAGAGGGGAACCTGCGTCGCGAATTGCAGATGAATATCAAGCGACTCATGGATATCGGTTCGTATCGGGGCGGTCGCCATAAGAGAAGTCTGCCCGTGCGCGGACAAAGGACGCGTACAAACGCCCGCACACGCAAGGGTCCGAAGAAGACCGTGGGCGGACAGAGGAAGAAAGAAGCGCCGGCCGCAAAACCTGCAGCAGCAGCTCCGGCGGGTAAAAAATAATGACTTCGCAAGCTCACCGTAACGTAAGGAAGGGATAGGACGTGGCAAAAGCAAAAAAATTTAAATCTCGGAAAAAGGTCGTACGAATTGTCACAGAAGGGGTCGCGCATATTTTGGCGAGCTTCAACAACACGATAGTGACGATTGCGGATCGTGGCGGAAATGTTGTCTCTTGGGCCAGCTGTGGTTCGGCTGGTTTCTCGGGCTCCAAGAAATCTACCCCATTTGCCGCGCGGGTAACGGCGGAAAGTGCCGCCAAGAAAGCCATTGAGCACGGCATGAAAACGGTTGAAGTCAATGTGAAGGGCCCCGGTTCAGGCCGCGAATCTGCAATCCGCGCGCTTCAGGCTGCCGGCCTTCAAATCAGTGTGATTCGTGATGTGACGCCGATACCGCACAACGGTTGCCGTCCGCCGAAGAGAAGGAGGGTCTAATCATGGCACG
>JANNFA010000222.1:0-4890 GCA_031379345.1 Candidatus Omnitrophota bacterium
ACACCAAGGATTGGGGGCGTGTCCGCGGGATCGTGAAGGGCATCCGCGATGCGCGGGCCCGGTTCGGCAGCACACTTGAACCTTTTTCACTGAATGAGATCCTGTTTTACAAGCGCCGCAAAAGTGACCTGCATCTTGTCACACATGCGGAGCTGCTCAATTCATTCGAACCTATTCATGACGAGCTTGAGCGTTACGCGACGGCCTGTTATTGCATGGAACTGGTTGCGGAGCTGGTGGAGGGAGAAGAGTCTTCACCCGAGATCTTTGCTCTGATCCAGGACACGCTTACGTTCCTTTCCAGCGGAGCCTCACCGAAACGTTCGGCCCGGATCTTTGAGGTGAAGCTGCTCGATCGCCTGGGCATGATGCCGGAGGTGAAGGTATGCGTCTTTTGCCAGAGCGAGCCCAAAGACACGGCTTATTTCAACCAGGCGCTGGGCGGCATCCATTGCAAGGACTGCGGGAGCAAACACCGTGAAGGCGCCCGCTTGCCGGACGGTCAGGCGCGTTCGGTTTCGGCGCTGGCGGGGGGCACGAGCGTGCCTGTTTTTCGCGGGACGCTGCAATTTTTAAACCATGTGAAGCGCGCTCCGGTGAGCGACCTGTATTCCGTGAAGGTCTCGCAGGAAGTAGGGGTCGAGTTGGGCAAGATCCTGAGACGCTTTACAGATTTTCATTTGAATCATAAACTAAAGACCCTCACCTTTATGGAGAAAGTCGGAATCGCATGATTTATTTCCAAGACATGATCGCCAAGCTGTCCGAATATTGGGCGAAAAAGGGCTGTGCCATCCTGCAGCCCTACGATATCGAAGTGGGAGCGGGGACGTTCCACCCGGCCACTTTTTTTGGCGCGCTGGGCTCCGCCCCGACGAGTGTCGCCTATGTCCAGCCGACACGGCGTCCCACCGACGGCCGCTACGGTGAGAACCCTCTTCGCACACAGCATTACTACCAATATCAGGTACTTTTGAAACCCTCTCCGGACAATGCGCAGGACCTCTATCTGGATTCGCTCCGCACCATCGGCTTGAAGCCTGAGCAGCATGACATCCGCTTTGTGCAGGATGACTGGGAGTCTCCGACGCTGGGAGCGTCGGGCTTAGGGTGGGAAGTGTGGATGGATTCACTCGAGGTCACGCAGTTTACGTATTTTCAGCAGGTAGCCGGTTTTACGTTAAACCCCATCTCCTGTGAGATCACGTATGGGCTGGAGCGCATCTGCATGTTTTTGCAAGGGAAGAAAGATTTATTTGAATTACAGTGGTCCAAGGGTGTGAAGTATGGAGACCTGCGCCTCAGGCCCGAGGTCGAATACTGCACCTATAATTTTGAAACCAGCGATACGAGACTTCTGCTCGAGCTTTTCGAAAAATATGAATCGGAAGCCAAGCGTCTTTTGGGCCCTGAGCCAGACACAAAATCGCTCGTGCTGCCGGCCTATGAGTGGACACTTAAAACATCGCATGTGTTTAATATGCTCGACGCGCGAGGGGCGGTCAGTGTGAACGAGCGCCCGACCTACATCGGCCGCGTGCGTGGTCTCGCGAAACGATGCGCGCAGGCGTACATGCTGAAGACTAATCCCGAACCCATCGTCGTACAAAAATGAGCCCAAAAAATCCTACGCCATCGAAGGACCTTGTTTTTGAGATAGGCGCCGAAGAACTGCCGGCGACAAACCTCGCTGACATTTTTGAGAGCGACGAAAACCCGCTCCTTGAAAAATGGAAAAAGGCATTTTTGGACAACCGCATCGCTTTTGGCGAGGCGAAAGTCTGGGCAACCCCGCGAAGGCTTGTTTTTTATCTGACGTCCGTTGCCTCCCTGCAGGAAAAACGCGACCAGTTGACGCGCCTTCTTTCGAAGCAAGAGGCCTACGATGTTTCCGGCAGCCCAACGGAGAAATTTTTAACCATCCTGAAACACCGTAATGCCTTACTGAATGACGTCACCCTCGCCGATTCCAATGGAAAAGAGTTTGTTTTCTTGCGCAAGGCCGAACCGGTGCGCAAGACCTCGGTCGTGTTGCCCGAACTTCTGGAGGCTTTCGCGAAGTCACTCGCATTCCCGAAGAATATGAAATGGGACGACTCCGGCGTGTATTTTCCGCGTCCCATCCGCCAGACGCTCTGTTTTTTTGGTCATGAAACGGTGAAGTTCAAGATCGGCCGCACTCGTTCTTCAGACAAGGTTTGGATTTTTTCGCGCGGCAAGCGCGCCGCGTTCGCGGCAAGCGACGTGCCCTCCTATTTCCGCGCGCTCAAGAAGCAGGGTGTGATCTTGGATCAGGAAGAAAGAAAGAAGGTTATCCAGGGTATTCTTGAAAAGATGGCGAAGGCCCAGCCTGCCTCGCCGGCAGGCAGGCATGCAAGGTTGTATGATGATCCGTTCCTTTTAAGCGAGGTCAATTTTTTGGTCGAGAACCCGCATGGACTCGCGGCACCGTTCGACGAAAAGTTTTTGAAACTGCCGCTTGAAGTGTTGACGGTGAGCATGGCACGTAAGCAGCGTATCTTCGGCCTTGTGGACAAAGACGGTCGCGTTCAGCCGCGATTTCTCGCCATCCTCGATGGAGCCCCCTCCGAGAAGGACAAAAAAGAGATTTCGAAGAACTTCGAGAATATCCTTCACGCAAAACTGCAGGACAGCCTCTTTTTTTATAAAGAAGACATGAAGCTGCCGCTTGAGAAGCGGCGCGATGAGCTCAATAATTTAATTTTTTTAAAAAGCGCGGGTTCGATGCTCGAAAAATCCGAACGTCTTGTCCGCTTGTCGAAAGAAATTTCGGACCTTTTGAAGCTCGACGGTTCTGAGCGGAGCGCACTGGAGCGCGCCGCGCGTCTTTCTAAGGCGGATCTTTTGACGCAAATGGTCGGCGAGTTCCCAGAACTGCAGGGCGTCATGGGCCGGTATTACGCGGCCACCGCCGGGGAGTCAGAAGCCGTCTCAATCGCTATTGGAGAACAATATTTACCGCGCACCGTGTCCGACCGGTTGCCCGCGACAAAGACCGGCGCACTTTTGTCGATGCTGGATAAGACCGATCTCATCACGTCTTGTTTTGGTTTGAATATGGAACCCACGTCGAGCCTTGATCCCTATGGACTGCGCCGCAGTGCGACGGGAATCCTAAAAATTATCCTGGACCAGAAACTTGATTTTTCTTTTGAGAAATTGTTACAACATAGCGAAGAAAGCGCTAGATCGTTCGTTCAGCGTGACGAAACGGGACGGCTTCAGAAAAAAATCCAGCTTTTTTTCAGGGATCGTTTCAAGGCGCTTTTAGCTGACCGCGGGTACCGCGAGGACCTGGTTGACGCGGCGATGTCCGCGCGTTTCGACAGCCCTTATGAAACATTCCACCGTGTTCAGGCGCTTTCACAATTCGCAGGGAAGGAGGATTTTTTAAACGCCTGCAAAGTGGTCGAGCGCACGCACAATATCCTGAAAGGGAACAAGGAAGTCCTGCCCGCCAAGCCAAACAAGGCGCTTTTTACCGAGGTGCTGGAGCACTCTCTGTATGAGAAATTCGAGCACCATGCAGGGGAGATACACGACGCCAAATCGGTGGGTGATTTTGCTCGGGCGACAAGCTTGTACGCAGAGGCGTTTTTTGATACTCTGAACCAGTTTTTTGAGAAGGTTTTTATCAACGCGGAAGACTTGAATGTCCGCAAAAACCGGCTTTCTCTGTTGAAGGCTGTCAAAGAGCTTTATACGAACGACATCGCCGACCTATCCAGGGTCGCAACCATTCAAAAAAGGGAGATTAAATGAACGTGGCCACTGAAGACAGAACCAAACGCGAAGGCAACTCATCCACCTCTAAAAAGTACGTGTACTTCTTCGGTAACGGTAAGGCCGAAGGCACGAAAGACCAACGTCTTCTTCTCGGCGGCAAGGGTGCCAATCTTGCCGAAATGACGAACCTCAGCATTCCGGTGCCCCCAGGCTTCACCATCTCCACAGTGGCTTGCAAGGAATTTTATGCCAACGGCGAAAAATGGCCGGGCGGTCTTATGGAGCAGATCCAGGAGAACCTGAAAAAACTCGAAGCGTCCACGGGCAAAGGTTTCGGCTCGAAGGACAATCCGCTTTTGGTTTCCGTGCGAAGCGGCGCCTCGGTCTCGCTTCCGGGCATGATGGACACCATCCTCAACCTCGGCATGTCCGACGAGACGGTGAAGGGCCTCATCAAAAAATCAGGCAATGAACGTTTCGCTTGGGACGCCTACCGCCGTTTCATCCAGATGTTCTCGAATGTGGTGCTCGAACTCGGCCACCACAATTTCGAACACATCCTCCAGGACATGAAGAAAAAGCGCAAGGTCACGCAGGACACCGACCTCAAAGCTTCCGACCTCCAGGAGCTTGTGGGCCAGTACAAGGCCTATGTGAAGAAGACCACCAAGAAAGATTTTCCGCAGAACGCCGCCGATCAGCTGAAGCTTGCTTGCGACGCGGTGTTTCGTTCATGGAACAATGACCGTGCTATCACTTACCGCAATTTGTCGAAGATCCCACATGATCTCGGTACCGGCGTCAACGTGCAGTCGATGGTGTTCGGTAATATGGGCGACACTTCGGGCACCGGTGTGGCGTTCACGCGCGACCCCGGCACCGGCGAGCATAAGTTCTTCGGAGAGTTCCTCATCAACGCGCAAGGGGAGGACGTGGTCGCGGGTATCCGTACGCCCAAGCCCATCAGCGAGTTGAAGCGCGTCATGCCCAAAGCGTATGCCCAGCTTGAGGAGATCTACCAGAAGCTTGAGAAGCATTTCCGCGACATGCAGGACATCGAGTTTACCATCGAAGACCACAAGCTTTTTATGCTGCAGACGCGCAGCGGCAAGCGTTCCGCGGCCGCGGCCGTGAAGATCGCTT
>JANNFA010000241.1:0-3360 GCA_031379345.1 Candidatus Omnitrophota bacterium
ATTCTTTTTGTCGGATTCAAACACCATGACAGAGTCAATCTTCTCCGTATCCTTGCCCGCTAATTCCAATATCTTTGATTTGGGGTCCTTTTTGACCGCTTCTTTCGCTCGGCGGACCAGACCCATGTCCAGACCCTCCGAGCGGAAAAACTCCGTCTTCCCGACCCAATCCTCAAGCAGCAATCCATCTATGTTGTCCATGTTCAGCTGGATCTCACCCGCCGACCAGCTAGAACCCCAAAATAGGTCATTATTCGCAATGATACCGCCCCCCACATCAGAATAAAAATAGAGGACATTTTCATCATCAATACGCAAAGAAAGTTTCTTTTCCGCAAGCGCGGCAAGACTTGCGTCATTGCCCACCGAGACTGAAATACGGAATTCCTTTTCAAGAACAGCTTTGGCGGTGGCGAAACTTCCCACCGTCTTCCCGCGCCGCAAGTCGGTATCGCGGATGGTCCCGGCGCCGCGATCGATGACTCCGGAAACGCCTAAGCCGATACCCTTCACCCTCTCCAACGGAACCTTGGATTCTTCCAGAACGCGCCGCACGAGCTTGACAGCCTCTCCAATGACAACTTCCATATGCCCGGCAGGTCGTTCTACTTTTATTTTATGCACAATACTGGGAGTGAGGTTCGACAGGATACAGATAATATGTGCAGGGCCTATCTCAACACCGATGATGTTACCCCAATCCGCGTTAAGCTCGACCAGCTCAGGCCGGCGGCCTCCGCTGGAAATATCTAAACCTTTTTCAACGACTAACTTTTGGTCAATGTAATGTTCAACATAGTTTGAAACGGTGACGATATTGAACTGGGTAATACGGGAGATATCCGTCTTGGCGATAGGACCGTTACGACGGATGACATCGAGAAGAATGATATTCTTCCGCTCTCTATCCGTGAGGTGATCTGACTTGTAAAGCGACCGGTAGGCCATAGTTAGTAAGTATTATTTAAAATGTTAAAAAAGTCTATTTAAAAATCCCCCTCCGAAGCGTTGTACATAACAACACGAAGGAGGGGGACCTTTTTGTTCGTTTAAAACTTAAACAACATCTCTGCGTAGGTAGGCACCGGCCATACATTCGCAGGGAGAATCGTCTCCAGGGCGTCGATGTCTTCACGAAGGCTGTTCATGGCCGGCACAACCTTGTCACGGAACGCGATCGCACGAGCCTTGGCTTCATGCGTGCTGCCTGCCTTCTCAGTCGCTGTCTCCAGGTCCGCCACCTTGTTCGAGGAGGAATCCAAAAGCTCCGAGACCTTGCTCAGGAGCTCTTTCTGGACACTGACCGGAGCCGAGATCGACTTCAGACTAGAGACAGTCTGAGCCAGCTCTTTCGTAAAGCCGATGACCGCCGGGATGTACTGACGACGCACCATCTGGATCGAACTCTGCGCTTCGATGTTGATGTCTTTCGCATATGTCTCGAGATAGATCTCATAACGCGAGTGAAGCTCCGTATGCGAGAGCACCTTGTACTTCGAGAACAGTTTCTCTGCTTCCGGGGTAGCCATCGCAGCCAAGGCGTCGACCATGCTGCGGATGTTCGGAAGACCGCGTTTTTTGGCTTCCTTCACCCAGTCGTCGGAGTAGTTGTTCCCATTGAACACCACTCGGCCGTGCTTCTTCATGGCATCACGGACGATTGCGGTGGCTTCCTTGTCCTTGTCTTTGGATTTTTCCAGACGCGTCGCGATCTCATCGCAAGCCTCGGCAACAATCGTGTTAAGGACCGTGTTCGGTCCTGAGATCGACATCGACGAAGGCACCATGCGGAACTCAAATTTGTTCCCGGTGAAGGCGAATGGCGACGTACGATTACGATCCGTATTGTCTTTTGGCAGTGGAGGCAGAGAATCCACGCCGATATGCAAGAAGTGCTGGCCTTTGGACTTGGCGGCCTTGCCCTTCTCGATCGCCTCGAGGATATCCGTGAGCTCTTCGCCCATGAAGATCGAGATGATAGCGGGTGGCGCTTCGTTCGCGCCCAGACGCAGGTCGTTGCCGGTGTTGGCAGCACCCGCGCGCAGTTTATCCGCGTGCTTGTCGACGGCCGTAATCAATGCCGCGAGGAAAACGAGGAATTGCTCGTTGTCATGCGGGGTCTTCCCGGGCTCGAGCAGGTTCTGTCCGTCGTCGGTAGACATCGACCAGTTATTGTGTTTGCCGGAGCCGTTCACGCCCTTGAAGGGCTTCTCATGCAAGAGACAAACCAAGCCATGACGGAGCGCCAAACGCTGGAGCGTCTCCATGACAAGCTGGTTGTGGTCCGTGGCGATATTGATGGTCATAAATACCGGCGCCATTTCATACTGGGCCGGGGCCACTTCATTGTGCTTGGTCTTTGAGGTCACGCCCATCTTCCAGAGCTCGGTGTCGAGGTCGCGCATGAACGTCGAAATACGGTCCTTGATAGCGCCAAAATACTGATCCTCTAACTCCTGGCCTTTCGGCGACGGAGCTCCAAACAACGTACGACCCGAAGCGATCAGGTCGATGCGCTGATCGTAATAGGTCTTGTCGATCAGGAAATATTCCTGCTCGGGACCCATTGTGGGAATGACATGTTGAGTGGTCTTATTGCCCAGTGCACGAAGCACGCGGAGCGCTTGTTTCTGAAGCGCTTCCATGGAGCGCAGAAGCGGGGTTTTTTTGTCCAACGCTTCGCCCGTGTAGGAACAGAAAGCCGTCGGGATGGTAAGGGTGACATAGCCGGTGCCATCCTCTTTCAAAAAAGCAGGTGAGGTGCAATCCCAAGCCGTATAACCGCGCGCTTCGAAGGTCGCACGAAGTCCACCCGACGGGAAGGAGGAGGCGTCCGGCTCGCCCTGAATAAGTTGTTTGCCCGAAAACTCCATGATCACGCCGCCATCCGCGGTCGGAGAAATAAAAGAATCGTGCTTTTCGGCCGTTCTGCCGGTAAGGGGCTGGAACCAATGCGTGTAGTGCGTGGCACCTTTCTCGATGGCCCAATCTTTCATCGCATTGGCGACAATATTGGCAACCTCAAGGGAAAGCGGTGCGCCCTTCACGATGGTCTCGCGAAGCGCCTTGTAAGTATCTTTCGGCAACCACTCTTTCATCGTGCGATCATTGAATACATTCGAACCGAAAAGCAGGGTCACATTAGATTCTTTTTGGGAGCGATCTTTCACGTGCTTGTCTCCATTCGTTCCATTCGTACGGGTAAGTTCCAGTATGCTAGCCATGATTCTCCTCATTCGTGGTTTGAAAGTTGCGGATTTGAATAAAATACGCTTCGACTATCCCTCTGTCAACAGGTATGAGGGAGTATACGGGCTGCGCATAACGGTTCATTTTCGGAATTGTTACGTTCATGTTACG
>JANNFA010000164.1:0-9942 GCA_031379345.1 Candidatus Omnitrophota bacterium
AGAGAGGCCGAATGCAACCGCCTGCTAAGTGGTTAACCGGGTAAAACTGGTTCCTGGGTTCGAATCCCAGACTCTCCGTTTTACATTGAAGCGCCTTGTGCCTGTAGCTCAACTGGATAGAGCGCTTCCCTCCGAAGGAAGAGGTTCCCAGTTCGACCCTGGGCAGGCACACGTTGCGTTTCCCTTGCCGTTAAGCAAAAGGCCGTATAAAGGGCATGCGGCTGATCATTAAAAAAGATAGGATCCAGGGGCTCCATGCGGAGGGGGCGAGCCAAAGACTGATCACAAAAATAAATGCGCTGGCCGTGGTAGGCAGTCCCTGAAAGGCTCCATGTCTAGCGGGCCGGCTTTGAGCGTGAAATCGGATCAGTCGGAACGCGCTTGCTAGGACGTAGCAGACTAGGCCCAGAACAACCCATGTTTTAAGAGGGCTCTCCAAGGCACGAAACACAAACACAGGCGCCACCCCGAAGGAGATGAAATCCGCAAAACTGTCGAAAAAAGCCCCGAAGTTGGTTTCTTGCCTCATACGCCGAGCCACCCAGCCGTCCAAGGTATCGAAGAATACGGAAGCCATGATAAAAAAGCAAGCCAGGGTCCAGTCCGCTCTAAAAGAAATGACAATTGCGGAGATACCGCAAATTAGATTACCGGCCGTGAGAAGGTTGGGGAGGGAAAGTTTGGGCATGTTTACCGCAAGGCCATCAACGTTTTGCCACCCTGAACTTTTTGACCGACGTGTGCTTTAAGCTCTACGTCCTGGGGAAGATAGAGCTGGACGCAGGATCCAAAGGTAATCAAGCCGATTTCCTGGCCTTGCCGGGTCGCCTGTCCCACCTGGCAACTGCAAAGGATGCGCCGCGCGATTCGTCCCGCGATCTGCCGAACCGCCAGACGGAAGGAACCCACGCTGAACCAGATCAAGTTATTCTCATTTTTAAGCAGATTTTTTTTGAAGAGCGCCATCCCGAATTTTCCGGGCCGATACCGGATACTTTCTACCTGTCCGGAAATCGGAGAGCGCGTGATGTGATCGTCCCACACGGCCAAAAAAATAGACACACGCGTGAAGTGTCCCTCAACGTCCGGATCGGATGCGGTGGTGGCTATTTCAAGGATCCGCCCGCAAGCGGGGGACAGGATCGGTTCAGACTTTTCGACCATCAGACAGTTTATCGCGCTGGCGCAGAAGCATCACGGATGAGAGAACCACCGCAAAAGCCGAAAAAAGTTGGGCATGCGTGAGACCCAGAGCAGCGATAGGATTGACGCGCAAAAATTCGATCAAAAAACGATATACCGAATATAGGAGCAAGCCCATCCAAAATATTTGCCCGTCGTACCGCTTTTTATTCTTAAAAAAATACCAGAGAAATGCGACGAGAATCACCTCTAAAACGAACATATACGCCTGCGCAGGGTGTCTGGCGATTTCAGGGTGAGGCGGCAAATGGATGGCCCAAGGAAAATCACAGGGTTTGCCTTGGCAGCAACCCTGAAGGAAACACCCTATGCGCCCGATGGCGCTTCCTAATACGATTGCGATAAAGAATCTGTCCAGGATTTTCCGGGTAGGCCATGACCAGAACTTACACGCCAGAAGAGTGTAAGCCAAAAGAGATAAAAAAGTGCTGTGAAAGTAGCGGCCGGGTGATCGGTGCCAAACATAGAGCCAAGGAGTCTCGTGGAGATAAATCCATTTATAAAAAAAGGGGATGATAGATCCCCCTAGAATGGAGACAAAAAATCGCACTGCGACATAGGTCCAAATTTGGTTTTTTTTGATGGCAATAGCCGTCAAAGAATGATAAAAGTAAACGGATGTAACGGCTAGAGCCATCAATGTGATGGCGTCATAGGGCATGAATTTATGCCCGAAAATATAGAAAAATGGATACATCATCGTATTGTAGTTCATGGGTTTTTAAAAAGCAAGTTAGTGTGAACCAATCGGTACTTTTTTGCTTAATAAAATGAATGATTTCTTGCCTAAAAATTTTTATATTGACGGACTTTTTTTTGTTGCCGCTATGATGGTCATTATGGTGCTTGAAAAATGCTTGCCCGCCAAAAAAAATCAGCCACTTTTTAGCAACAGTCTTTTTCAAGATAGCATTTGGTTTTCTTTGGCAGTGGTCTCGCGTGCTTTGGTGACGGTCCTATTTGCAAAAAAAGCGCTGGCTTATGTACATTTTCAACCTTTCGAAATGATCTCTGGAATCCCGCATAGTTTTCGTTTCGTTTTTGGAGTTTTGGCGGCGGATTTCTTAGCAAGGTTCCATCATCGCCTGCAGCACGGCATCCCTTTTTTATGGTCTTTTCATCAGGTCCATCACAGCCAAATTCAGCTAAATTCGATGACGGCGGCCCGCATCCATATCGTCGATTATCTTCTCTTGCAGCTTTGCCTGATCGGGCCCTTGGTCATTTTAGACGTGGAAGCGTCCTACATCTCTTCCTTCATTATATTTGTCAATTGGCAGTCCCGATTTTGTCACGCCAATATCAAGACCCGATTGGGATTTTTACGCTTCCTTTTTGTAACGCCTCAATCGCACCGCATCCATCATTCGGTCGAAGGCCGGCATCTGGACAGGAATTTTGGCATCACATTCTCTTTTTGGGATAGATTTTTTGGAACGCAATCTGACGCTAGTTCTGTATATCCTGCGGTAGGCATCATCGCTCCCACCATTCCTGTTGAAGACCAGAATAGTTTTTTGAGTATGATCCGGACGCCGTTCCTTCAGCTTATTTACCCGTTTATTTCTATCGGGCGGGGCCTGGTGAAAAGGCGTTCTCGCTGAAGACCTTATTTTTTTTTATTTTAGCTTTTTTAGCAAAAATATTTTATATTGCTTATTGCTGCACTCTACGCATCCAAATCGTCAACCCACAGTATGGAAAATCATTTAAAAATGCCCGAAGCGTCGTTTACGTTTGTTGGCATTCTAAAACCTTCTTGCTGCTGCCTCACATAGCCGGCTGGTCTTTGGTGACACTGACGCTGTTGGACTGGAAAAATTTTTTTTATGATAAATTGTGCCGTTTGTTTGGTTGCCAGACTGTTCCTGTGAGCGATGAGGCGGTCGCGACTCGGCGTTTATTAAGGTCTTTGAAAGAGAGTTCTAGTGTTATTTTGGCCGTAGATGGCCCCAAGGGTCCGCGCGGCCGCATTCGGCGCGGTGCAGTTTTTTTGGCTGAAAAAGCAAAGGCCCCGATCGCTGTTTTTCGTGTAGAAATAGAAAAGTCCATCAGGATTAAGTCTCGCTGGGACCAATATGAAATTCCTTACCCATTTTCTAGAGCGACGATCACGCTCCACGAGCCTTTTTTTGTATCTTCTGGTGATTGGGATCGCGCACAAATGAAAATAAAAGAATATCTGGGAAGCCACTGATGATCCCCAGTCTTGTCTTATTGAGAGGCACCGCATTTTTACTTACGCTGGGTCTGATCTTTTTCACAGGGGGAGAGCGATCCGTGTACAACGAGCGCTGGGAGTCATGGGTGTATATTTTAGGTCTTTCACATTATCTTTGTGCATTGGTCTATTCAAAAAAACAGATCCACCAGCTTCCGCGCGCCTATGATTTTTCTTGGAAAGCGGCCCTGACGGTGCTTGTCACCAGCCCGTTGTTGATTCTGGATGGCTTTAGCCTGCTTTTTTTATTTGGATTTCACCACGCGTTCAATGAAGCCTACCTGGTCGATCGGGCGACGCGAGTTCAAAAGGATAGCGTGGTGCGCTCACTACGCACGGCGTCGATCGTGCTTTATTTTCTAGTCTACTTATTTTTGTTGAAGAAAGAGCCAGGGCTCGACCGCGTGCCGCCCCAAGTGCTGGTGGGAATTCTATTTTTCGGGTATGCGGTTTTTTTCTACTTTTTATTTCGCGCTAGGCGTGCCCTAAGCCGGTCCGAGTTCATCGACAACTGTGCGGCTGAGATCTTTTCCTTGTTTATCATCGGATTTTCGTTCTATTTCGATGTGAAATTCCATCACGTTGTCGCTTACCATTTTATTCTCTGGGCGATCCGGCCTTTGCCCAGGTTCCTACGGTCAGACCCCGCCGGGCTTTCAAAATACTTGGCCCTTACCGGGCTCCTTTTCGGGGCATTCTATTTGATCTCCCCGATGGGTTGGGTGTATTACCCGCTCCAGGGTTCATTTTTTTATATGCAATTCGCGATCTGGTCTTACCTACACATCACGCTTTCGTTCGCCCTGTCCGACTTTCATCCGGGGTGGATCGTGCGTTTTTTTAGACCTTCTAGAACACTTCGTCCTGGCGTTGTAAAATCGGGCAATGATAGACTTTATTAGCACTATTCTTGAATTTTTTTCCCAGATGATGAGTTCTGTCTACTCTGGGCCCGCCCACAACCCTCTTTTTTTTGTAGCGGCTGTTGGGTCGATTCTTGTCATCGAGCGACTGATGCCGGCGGATACGGCGCAGCCGGTTTTAAGCGTGGGATTCCTTCAGGATTGCGTTTGGTCCGGGCTCACTCTTATATTTCAAGGGTTTGTGACGGTTGTTTACGTGCAGGGACTTGAGCGCATTTACCTCTCGAACTTTAGTTATCTGACTCACCCAGCTGTCCATCAATGGCCGGGATGGCTGCGATTTTTATTTGCTGTCCTGCTCGTGGACTTGGCCGCTTGGATCCAGCACTGGTTAAAACACAAAATACCATGGTTTTGGCAGATGCACGCAGTGCATCACTCCCAACCGCAAATGAATCTGTTTACCGATCTTCGCAGGCATTTTCTGGAATTATTTATTCTAAGGTCGTTTTCCGTTGTCCCGCTTTTTATCCTAGGGGTGGATACGATCCAAGTGGGCTATTTTGGCATTTTTATGGTTTGGCAAACGCGTTTTTACCATGCCAATATCAAATGGAATATGGGGTGGTTGCGCTACATTTTTGTAACGCCTCAATCACACCGCATCCATCATTCCATCGAGTTGAGACACCAAGACAAGAACCTTGGGGTGATGTTCTCATTTTGGGACCGGCTATTCGGCACGCAGTATGACCTCTGCGAGGAGTACCCCGTAACAGGCATTTCTGATCGAGGCATGCCCCTCGAAAAAAATAGCAGCCCACTCAGTCTAGCCGCCGTGCCGATAAAGCAGCTCGCTTACCCTTTTTGGGTGATTGGAAAAGATCTGAGAGGGCGCCGGTAGCTTCTCCTGCTCTATATAGGGGCAATCGCCTTATTTAACCCCATATATTGTATTTATCCTTAACAATCCTTAATCTATTTAAAACAATAATAAATTCTTGTTGACAGCCGGTGTGCGTGTGCTACACTAAACTCCCTTTTCAGCACTTAAAGTAATTGCTTTAAGTGCGGTAAATACGGCAAGTGGAGGAGGCTATGTCGACAAAGAACGGCCACCAGTACATCACGGCCAAAGATATTTCGAAACGGTATAAGGTCGCTTATCCGACGATCAACCACTATACCAATCTAGGTTTCCTTGCCATCGCAAAGCGCGCTGGAAACAAACGTCTTTACGACGGGCGTCTCGTGAAGAGGCGCCTCGACCTGGTTTCTAAGCTGGTGAATGAAGGCTACCCGCTCCGTTTGATACGTCAACGTATCATCCGTAAACAAGGAGGCTCCGCATGAGCTACTACCGTGTCCTTGGTTTCGACAAAGAGCCGTTTTCAACGAGTCCCGATCCCGAGTTCTTTTTTTCCTCGCGCGAGCATGAACGTGCTCTCACGAATGTGTTGATCGAGCTGCGCCTGAAACGGGGTCTGTCGGTGGTCTTGGGTGACGTCGGTACGGGGAAGACGACGCTTTCGCGAAAACTTGTCCAGGACCTGCGCGGCCGCGAGGATTGTCTCTTTCATATCATGCTGGACCCGTCGTTCGAGAACCGCGCGGCTTTCACGCTGTCTCTTGTGAAGAACTTCGGCATCCCGATCGAAAACCCCCAACCGTCCCTCACGGACCTTCGCGAGGCACTTGAGAGATTTCTGTTCCAAAAGGGCGTGGTCGAGCAGAAAACGGTCATCCTTATCATCGATGAGGCCCAGAAGCTGGATCCCGTATCGATGGAAGTCCTGCGTCTCCTCCTTAATTATGAGACGAACGAATTCAAACTGCTTCAGCTGGTGCTGTTAGGGCAGACCGAGCTGTTAAGCTCAATCCAAAAGATACCCAATTTCATGGACCGGGTGAGTTTCAAGACGCGCTTGGTGCCATTGGATTTTGAAGAGATGACGGAAATGATCTTTTTCCGTATCGAGCAGGCGGGCTACCGCGCGCGCATGGACCTTTTTCTTGAGGAGGCCCTTAAAGAGATCTATCAAGCGACACAGGGATATCCCAGGCAGGTCACGATGCTCTGTCACAAAGCATTGAAGGCGATGTTGATGAGAAACAAGCCGGCCGTCGATCGGCCGCTTATAAGTCAGATCATACAGGAAGAAGCGCAGTCGGGATGGCAGAGAACAAACCAGCTACTCCAGAACAGCAGCTTTTAAAGCTGATTGAGGGGCAGGGCAAGCCGGGCGCGGTGGGTGCGTCGGGCGCGAGTCCTGCAACCAAGAAGCCTAAGGGGCGTGGTGTTTCTCTGGCGGCAGTCCTAGGAGCGCTGTCTTTTTGGAAACGCCGCGCGAAAAAGAAATCATTCGGCAGACGTTCGCCATTCAGCATCGGCGAAATGAACAAAGCGCTTGTGGCTGCGAGCTTAGTGCTCTTTGTTTATGTGATGTTCGACGCGGTGGCCTCGGCGCGTAATTTGCAGAAGCCACCGAATTTCGCGCCTACGAAAGACAGGGTGACGAAATCCGCAAAGGAGACCTTGGGGCCGCTTGCCGAGACGTCTTATTATTTGCAGAAAGTCTCTGCGCGCGACATTTTCCGCGAGGGAAAAAAGCCGCCCGCGCCCGTAGAAGCAACCCCGGAAGCGGTCAACATGACGGAGACATCCGAGGTCGTGCAGGGTCTGGCACTGGTGGGTATTTCGTGGTCCTCGAATCCGGACGCTATTATCGAGGATAAATCAAAACAACGGACCTATTTTGTGAAGCGCGGCCAGGATGTCGGAGACGGAATCAAAGTAGAGGCCATCTTTAAGGACCATGTCGTGGTGACGTTTGAGGATCGAGAGTACGAATTAAGATGAGAAAGACAGCCAATAAAATTGCGGTGGCACTTCTTTTTACGGTTGGCATCTGGAGCCTTCCGTGCGAGACGCTTTTGCATGCCGAGGGCGAAGAGGAAAGCGCTCCGGCTGAGCTTGAGGGAAGTTTTACAACACCTCCCGCAGGCTCCCAGGAGGAGGGGGTCGCAGATCAGAACATTAAACCCAGCTTACTGGGATTGGATGAACGTGTTTCGCTTGATCTGAGAAATATTGAGGCTGCGGATGCCCTGCGTTTTCTCGCGCAGAAGGGTGGATTGAACCTCGCCATTTCAAAGAATGTCGCAGGCCGTGTTCAGCTTCTCCTTAATAACGTCCCCATCAAAGATATTCTCGATATTATCCTTGTCACCAACGCACTCGCCTATGAAAAGATCGGGGACGTCTACTACATCATGACAGAGGCAGAATACAAGGAACGTTTTGGACGAAAGTTCTCAGATACACGGCAAGTGAAGGTATTTAAATTAAAATACGCAGTGCCCGAGCAGGTATTCTCCCTTTTTGACGTGCTGAAAAGCGAAATTGGCCGTCTTCTGGTCGATCCTGAATCAGGTACCGTGCTTGTGATGGATACCCCTCAAAATATCGAGAAGATGGATAATGCGCTAGCGACGATGGAGCAAAAGAGAGTGATCAAAGTGTATCCGCTCAAGTATGGGAAGGCCCTCGACGTGGCATCAAGTTTGAAGACGCGGCTCGACGCAAAAAAAGTCGGAACCGCCGTGGCGGATGAGCGTACCAACAGTATCATCGTGGACACGATGCCGGACCGCATTGGCGAAATAGATAAGATCGTGGCCTCACTTGACCAGAAGACGCGCGAGGTACTCGTCGATGCAAAGATAATTAAAGTAACTTTATCCAACTCGCTCGCTGCAGAGGTAAAGTGGGAAGGCCTCTACCAGAATCTACATAAATATGGCGAGATGTATCTGGGCAATGCGCCCTTCGCCGCGTTGGCCAGGACCGGCAAGAGTACGCTGACGGATTTTGTAAGGATCGAACCGACCACGACGCCGAGCCAGACGGCAAAGAACGTCCTGACAGAAAACCTTGTTTTTGGTAGTATTGGACAAGACTCATTTGAGGCATTGATTAATTTTTTGCGTACGTTGGGTGATACTAGGATCTTATCGAATCCGAAGATCGCCTGCATCTCGAGCCAGGAAGCGAAGATACTCGTCGGTCAAAAACAAGCGTATGTGACCACGACGACCACGACGTCTTCAGGCGGCGGCAGCACGGTTGCCGAAAATGTTACGTTCATTGACGTTGGTATTCAGCTAGCTGTGACGCCTGTCATCAACGAGGACGGGTTTGTGACGATGAAGATAAAACCAGAAGTCTCGAGCGTGGGTGAGAACCTGATTACCCCTTCGGGAAACACGATTCCGATTGTGGATACATCCACGGTGGAAACGACGGTCATGGTACGTGATGGCGTCTCGATCGTCATCGGCGGATTGCGCCGCGATGAAAAGATTGAAAATCGGAAGAAGGTACCCGTGCTTGGCGATATTCCGATACTGGGAAAACCTTTTAACTCATTCACAACAGCGACTGTGCATACGGAGCTTTTGATCTTGATCACACCTCATATCGTTTACGGCAACACCTTGGTAACTGGAGAAACGAAAGCGGTCGACCGTCTTTTTAAGGATTACACCGATTATTCCACGCCGCTAGACATGGATAAGGTGAGTCTGCGTAAAGCGGAGGCTGTGAGGTCCTGATGCCGGACCCAGAGATCCCGCCGCAGTCGCCCTTTGACGACCCGTCGACTTCTCCAGAGCAGGAAACGCCTTCTTTTAAGAGTGCTGCGCCGTCAACACCTCCGCTTTCGGCCCCGAAGCCAAAGTCGTCTTCAAATTTAACCCGTAACTTCCTGCTCGGCATCATTGTTCTGGCCATGACGGTGGCGGGGACTTCCGTCGTCTACCTTCTTGTGAAACAGAGCAAAAACAAACCCTCAAACAACGCGGTCGCGCAGAAACTGGAACAGGACTACACTGATCTCAAGAAAAAATACGATGAACTAGAAACCGACCGCAACAATGTTCTTACTCAGACACGATCCCTTTTGCAGGAAAAAGCGCAGTGGCAAGGCGTCGAAGAGCAGCTGGAGAACCTAAAAAAGACGAACAAGGTTTTCATGGCGCAGAAGGAAAAATTGCTCGCCGAGAATCAAAAACTGAAGGCAGAAGTCACGTCCGTGATGCAGAATTTCGACGGACTGAAACAATCCTACCAGGACCTCCTGACCAAGCAGGAAGAGGCCGAGAAGGAAAACATTTCCTTACGAGACCTGTTGACCAAGCAAGTACAGGCAACGCCCGAGTACCAGCTTTTGGACCGGGAATCCAAGCGTCTTCGCGAAGAGAATGAAAAATTCGGCCAGACCATCAATTTAATGGAAGGAAAACTCAAGCTGGCACTCGACCGCATCAAGAAAGACCAGGAACGCGAGCTCAGCATGCTGCGGCAGGTCCGGGGACAGAAGGACCTGCTCGAAGGCATCCGCACCCAGAATGAGATGCTCACCAAGACGAATATGGAATTGAATGAGCTTATCAACAACACGCCTGGACGTATCAAGGACATGGCCGCCCAGAACCAGACGCTCGTGAAAGAGACGGCCGAGATGCACTACAACATGGGCGTTTTTTTTAAGGAGAACAAAAAGTTTGTGCAAGCCGAGAAGGAATACCAGCGCGCACTGGATTTTTATACGAAAAAAATGTAAGTTCATTATAATTTATGGTATGATTATTACG
>JANNFA010000165.1:0-3591 GCA_031379345.1 Candidatus Omnitrophota bacterium
TCGGGTTCCATCCTGATATTTTTAGTGAGCATTGTCCTGTTTTATGTCGGTTATCTCTTGACGCAGGTCGTCACAAAGCTATAATATCACACGGGTTATAGAAATGGCTGAATACGAAAATTCATACTCAGAAATAAAAGCGCAGGAGACGGCGAAGGAAGTTACTCAGAAACCTCCGCGCAAAAAAGCACCGCCAAAGCTCGCCGTCATCAATCAAAACGGCTGCACCGGATGCGAAGTATGCATCGTATTTTGTCCAGTAGACTGTATTGAAATCGTGCCAGGAGTCGACCACACGCAACTTCAGCAAGTGGTCGAAGTAGATTTAGACCGCTGTATCGGCTGTGCGCTCTGCGCCAAGAACTGCCCGTGGGATACCATCGACATGCTACCCTATGACCAAGCCGTTCAAACAGCCCCTTCGGTGACCCTAAGAAGCGTCTGCGGGCAGCCCGCCCTGCCTGCCGGAGAGGCAGGGAACGCTAAAGACGCCGCTCAATAAAATCAGCGATCGGTTTTTCCAGCCTTTTTCCTTCTAAAGCCCGGATCTCCGGAATCCCGGATGGGCTCGTGACGTTGACCTCTGAAAGATACCCGCCGATCACATCCAGCCCGACAAAATAAAGCCCCTTCTCTAGAAGTGAGGGGGTCATACAGTCGATGAGTTTTTTGTCGCGGGCGCTCAAGGTCGCGCGACGCATCGAGCCGCCCACGCTCAAGTTCGCACGGAAATCGGACCGCGAGGGGACTCTTGTAAAACAACCCAGAAACTTTCCATTCAATAACAAAATGCGCTTATCGCCGGCTTTGTCATGGGGCACATAGCGCTGCACCATGACCTTCCGCTTTCCAAAGAGCATCGCCTGGTCCAGGATCGTGGCTAAGTTCTTGTCTTTGAATTCGGTCAGAAAAATACCGTGACCCGCTTTGTTGTCGAGCGGCTTTACAACCACACGCAGACCCAAGCGCTTGATGAATCCAATCGCATCCGAGGGGCGGTCAGCCACAAAACTTTCCGGCGCAAACTCTGGGTAATCCAAAACAGAGAGCTTTTCATTGCACAGGGCAATGCCGGCGGGGTCGTTCATCATAAAAATTTTTCCTTTGAGAGGCAATAAGAGCTGGAGGCTATGCAGGTATTCTTCGTTGAAGGGGGGTTCCTTGCGGATGATGATCGCGTCCAAGGAATCCAGGGGGACGGGAGATCGTCCTTTGGGGGAAGGGAGAAAACCCTTCGCCGCGTCGGTGCGGGCGGGTGTCAGATAAGCCCGCAAGCGGCCGCCGTCCCAAACCATGTCCTTACTCTCGAAACAATCCACCCGATGCCCGCGAAGGCGCAGCTCGTGTAGGATCCAGAACGAGCTGTCTTCGTCGACTTTGACCGAATGAGTGGGGTACAATAGGGCTGCGATTTTCATATATGCTGAAGATGAACCTGGATTATAACACACTCACCGACTATTTCCGCTCCGGCTATAAGAAGCCCACAGCGCTCCAGATCGGCGTGGAATGGGAAAAAATCGGCATCGAGCGGGAAACAGGGAAGGCCATCCCGTATTCCGGCCCGCGCGGCGTAAAAGCGATTTTTAGAGCCTTGCAGGACGGGTATGGCTGGCAGCCGACCCTGTCTCAATCGGGCGATCCGGTCTCTCTACAAAAAGGCCCGACCCTTATTACGCTTGAGCCGGGCGGCCAGATAGAGCTTTCCGGTCAGCAGGCGCCCAACATTCTTGAGAATGGCAACGAACTCCATCGACACTTGAATGAACTCCGCGAAGTTTCCGCACCGCTGGGCATCGTCTGGTTAGGGATCGGTGCGCAGCCCTTTAGCCGTCACGACGAAATTGAATGGGTTCCAAAAGACCGCTATGACATCATGCGGGAGCGCCTGAAGGGCCACGGGGAACTGACCTTCGCGATGATGAAAGAGACGGCGTCGGTGCAAGTCTCGTTGGATTACACGGATGAGAAGGACGCGATAGAAAAACTGCGCCTGGCGATGGCCTTGGCGCCGCTATTGACCGCCATGTTTGCGAACTCCCCCTTTGAAAATGGGGAGCGCTCGCGCTATCTTTCCCGCCGAACACATATCTGGCTGGAAACCGACCCCGAGCGCACGGGAATCCTGTGGAATTTGTTCCGAAAACCTGACTTTTCTTTCGAGGATTACACGCGCTACGCCCTCGATGTTCCACTCCTGTTTATCCACCGCCAGAACCGCTGGGTGGGCATGCCGCCCATGACATTTGGAGAGTTTATGAAAAGCGGGTGGGGCGGATACGAGGCGGAATTGGGCGACTGGGAGCTACATTTGACCACGATCTTCTTGGAAACGCGGCTTAAGAAATATCTTGAGATACGGACCATGGACTGTCAGAACATCGCGATGGGCCTGGCGGCTGTCTCTTTTATAAAAGGTCTGTTTTACAGCGCCGAAGCAAGGCGGGGGGCCTGGGGCCTCCTAAAAGACCTCACCCTCGAGGAGCGGCAGGAACTCCGCCAAAAAGCCCCGGAAACAGCCCTAAAAACGCCCTTTAAGGGCCGCACGCTGCTGGTGGCCGCCGAGGCGCTTGCCGAGATGGCTCAGAGCGGTCTGGCGAATGAGGAGAAGAGGTTTCTTGAGCCCTTAAAAGAACTGCTCAGAGCCAAACGCTGCCCGGCCGAACAGCTTTTGGAATGCGGCTGTGACGGCGCCGACCGGCGCTCCAAGATCGACCGGCTCATCGAATGCGCCGCGATTTAAATTAGCTCCGCAGCTTGTGCCCTCTGCGGAACAGGCGCTCCACAAGAACGAACAATCCCGCCGCCATCAATGCGGCAAGAACCATGCAAACGCGCACATCCACATCCGACACCCCGAGCATGCCGTAGCGCAGACCGCTCACAAAATAAAAAATGGGGTTGAGCCGGGTAAATAATTGAAGGGGCACCGGCATCATCTCGACGCTATGAAAGACCCCGCCAAAATAGACCAGCGGCGTCAACACGAATGTGGCCCAGAAAGAAAGCCTGTCAAAACCCTCCGCCCATAAGCCGGACAGAAGCCCTAAAAGTGCGAAAATCAACGTGACCATAAAGAAGAAATACGTGACCACGAACCAATTATAAAACGTGAATTGGCAAAAAAGGAGCGAAACACCATACACGCTGCCGCCGACAAGAAGACCGCGGGTGACCCCTCCAATGAGAAGTCCCAACACCATCTCAAAATAGGAGAGAGGGGAGAGGAGTATCTCTTGTATGAGATTGTGCCAGCGCGACATAAAAAGAGAGGAGGAGGTGTTTGCGTAGGGGCTTTCAATTAGATGCATCATCACCAGACCCGGAATAATGAACTGGAGGTAAGGGATTCCGTGGATCGTCAGATTCATGCGGGCGCCCAGAGAATACCCGAATACAAAAATAAAAAGCGTGGAAGAGATGAGCGGCGCGATCAGCGTCTGCGAAAAAACGACAAAAAAACGTAACACCTCGCGCTTGACCAAGGTGCGGAAACCGACCGGGTTCTCGATCAGCATCACTCTTCCTCCTTTGTCAGGCGCAGGAATACTTTTTCAAGGCTCTCATCACCCATGAGGGATTTTTTATCCC
>JANNFA010000002.1:0-5572 GCA_031379345.1 Candidatus Omnitrophota bacterium
TCACCATATCGGCGAAACAAAAGCCGCTCAAAAATTGGAAAACGCGGTCGCCGCCATTCTTAAGGAAGGCCGTTCGGTAACCTACGATCTTAAAAAAGACCGCCATGACCCCACCGCGGTGGGCACGACTCAGATGACCGACGCCATCATCAAGGCGATGAAGTGAAGGAAACTAATTGAGACCGGCTCTTAAAGTCGCCCCCAGGGAACGTCGTCTGCCGGACTGGTTGCGCAAGGATCTTCGGCCGGGTCATCAAGCAGCTGGCACCGACACACTTCTGAAAGACCTCGGTCTTCATACGATCTGTGAGAGCGGCCGCTGCCCGAACCGCGATGAGTGCTATTCACAGAAGACCGCGACGTTCATGGTCATGGGCGATGTTTGCACCCGAACCTGCCGTTTCTGTTCGGTGGCGATGGGACGCCCCGAAGTGCTGGATATCGATGAGCCTAAACGCGTCGCGCAGGCAGCGAGGCTTCTAGGTCTTCAGCATGTGGTCGTGACTTCGGTGAACCGGGACGATCTTCCGGATGAAGGCGCTTCTCATTTTGTAAGCGTCATTGAAGAGTTGCGGAAGGTCTCGGGCGTGAGCGTGATAGAGATTCTCACGCCCGATTTCAAGCGTACCCAGGCCCAGGCCGTGGAAACGATATTGAAGGCCGGTCCGCATGTGTTCAATCACAACGTGGAGACCATTCCGCGTCTTTATAAGCGTGTCCGCCCACAGGCGGATTATCAGACAAGTCTTCGCATTTTCGGCGAGATCAAGCGGCGTACCGGTAAGGTTTTGACAAAGAGCGGCCTTATGCTAGGATTAGGCGAAACTCGTGAGGAAGTGCTCGAAGTTTTAAGGGATCTCATTGCTTCCGGGTGCGAAATGTTGACGTTGGGGCAGTATCTCCAATCCAGCGCGTTGGGCGTTCCGGTAGAGGAATACGTGACCCCGGAAGCGTTCGACGATTACAAGCGCGAGGCCCTTGGCATCGGTTTTTCATGGGTGGAAAGCGGGCCTTTTGTCCGTAGTTCGTACCACGCGAAACATTCATTCGAAGCGTTAAAGGAAGCGTTAAATGCAAGAAGCTAATCGTTTAAAAAGATTGGGGCTATACCTTTTCTCCATACTCGATGATTTGAAGAGGCGTGCGCGTGAGCGCGGGATGGATGTCATCGATTTCGGCATGGGAAGCCCCGACCAGCCCACGCCCAAGCACATCATCGACGCGCTTTGCAAGGCGGCCCAGATCACGGAAAATCACCGCTATTCGCGCGCCGACGGAGATGTCGAAAAGCGCCTGCGCCGGTCGATTGCGGCCATGTATAAGCGTAAGTTCAATGTCGATCTTGACCCTGACACGGAAGTGCTTCCTCTCATCGGTTCCAAAGAGGGGATTGGCCACCTTTCGACGGCTTTTCTTAATAGCGATGATATCGCCATCGTACCAAGCCCTGCTTATCCGACACACTTCAACGGCGTTCTGATCGCGGGCGGCATTCTCTACAATGTGCCGCTTTCCGCTGAAAAAGGGTTTCTGCCCGACTATTCGACGATTCCGACAGAAGTCGCCAAGATGGCCAAGCTTCTTTTTATCAGTTATCCGCATAACCCCACGGGTGCGGTCTGTGACATGAAATTTTTCGACAAGACCATCGAATGGGCGCGCGGTAAGAACATCATCGTCGCACATGATCTGACTTATTCCGATATCGTGTTTGACGGCTACAAGGCACCGAGCTATCTACAGGCTAAGGGCTCACGCGATTTCGGTATCGAGTTCCACACGCTCTCAAAATCCTACAATATGACCGGTTGGCGTATCGGTTATGCGGTCGGCAATGCGGATATCTTGAAGACGTTGAACAAGACGAAAAGTTACCTAGATTTTGGTATCTTCCGGGCCGTGCAGGAAGCGGCCATTGCGGCGTTGGATGGCCCGCAGGACTGCATCGACAATATGGTGAAGATCTACGCCGAGCGACGCAATGTCCTTGTGGATGGCTTAAATGCGATCGGCTGGAAGACCGAAAAGCCCAAAGCCACCTTCTATGTCTGGACCCGGATTCCCCATAAGTATTCGGCTCTGACGGCCCTGGAATTCGCAAAGCTCATGCTGGATGAAACCGGCGTGGTGGCATCTCCCGGTACCGGTTTCGGCGAATATGGCGAAGGCTACGTGCGTTTCGCGTTGGTAGAACCAATCGAACGTATTCAGCTTGCTCTGAAAAAGATCAAAGTTTTTTTGGACGCGAAGGCTTGATCCAGAAGTCCGAAGTCTGCGTATTACTCCCTGCCTATAACGAAGAAAAAAACATTGAGCGCGTGATCGCCGCGGTGCGCTCACGCGGCTATAGTGTTTTGGTCATCGATGACGGCTCGACCGACTCCACTCCAAAAAAGATCCTGGCCTCCGGTGTTCCCGCCGTGTTTGCCACCGTGAACGCGGGGAAGGGGGCTTCGCTTTCCAAAGGACTGGAGAAACTTCGAGGGTCGGATTACAAAGCGGTCATCCTGATGGACGCCGATGGGCAGCATGATCCCGATGAGATCGATCTTTTTTTGAAGGCAGTGGAGGGCGGTGCGGATCTTGTCATCGGGGATCGAATGTCCGACCCAAAGAACATGCCATTCATCCGCGTTGCCACCAACCGGATCATGTCTTGGATAATTTCAGCGGCCGCAGGCCAGAAGGTGGCCGATACGCAGAGCGGGTATCGTGCTTTTTCACGCAAAGCCATCGACAAGATCCGCTTGAAAGCCTCGCGCTTCGAAACCGAATCGGAAATGATCTTTTCCGCAGCGGATGCGGGGCTTCGTATCGCCTCCGTGCCAATTTCTTGCGTATACGGTGACGAGGTGAGTCATATCCGTCCGGTGCGCGACACGGTCCGTTTTTTTAAATTCCTTTGCGGCTATTTAGCGACGCGTGATAGACTCAAAGCACAACTAAATCCTGAACGATAGAGGTTGCCCCTAACCGGGTATGAAAAGGGAAGGCCGTTAGAATCGGCCGCGGTCCCGCCGCTGTCAGCCGGTTTCGTCTGTTTTTGGACGAATACCTTTTAGCGAAATGCCACTGTCCGCCACGGCGGATGGGAAGGCGCTAAAAGAGCCGGCGAGCCAGAAGACCTGCCTATATCGCCAACAAAAACGTTCTTTTCCGAATTAGAAAAGGGCCTACCATGAAAAAGCTGTTCTCGTTTCTCCATATTTTTCTGTTTATTTCCACCGCGTTTGCCGCGTCCTCGCAGGAAGACGATGTGTTTAAGAATGTTGTGAAGGCGCCTTTCGATCTTGCGGCCGGAGCATTCGGCGCATTGACGGAAACGGTATTTGATCTGGGATTCATTCGCGTGGAAGGTGGACGCCTTGAATCCGGTTCCGACGCTGAGTCGCAGTGGAATTCAACGCAGACCTCTGACATTGTCTCCGAGAACCAGATTAAAAACAGTATCCCCGGTTCTCTCCCTGAGATTCTATCGCGTCAGGAAGGAGTGACCTACACCGACGACCAGGGACAGGGCGTGGGTGCGCGCATCGACCTGCGCGGTTTTGGCGGGGAAGCCAAGCAGGCGCTTGTGTTGATGGACGGTTTGCGTGCGGTCGAGCCATTCGATAACTCAGTGGCCTGGTCCTTGTATCCGATTGAATATTTTGAAAGTATTCATATGCTACCCGGTGGTAGTTCGCCCGTTTACGGGGAGGGCGCCTTATCCGGGGTGATCGCGATGAAGACGCGCGACCCGGGTAAAGAGTGGCATGTCAAAGGCGAGGCCTCTTACGGCAGTTACCGCACGAGTCGTTATTATGCAGAAACCTCGGGAACGACGCCTTCCGGTATCGGCCTGCTTGTCGGAGGTCGATATGAAACGTCCGACGGCTACCGTCAGAACGGCAGCAACGACAGCTCTTCCACTCTATTGAAGACAACCTATCAATGGACAGATCTTTTGAAGTTCGAAAACGAATTCTATTTTGTCGACAACGAAACCGGTATCCCGGGCCCCCTTCTTCCGTTGGAAGCCGCTGCGGATCGACGCCAGAAGGATCCGGACGGACAGTTTGGTGATAAGTTCACGGACCGTCTTGTTCAAGAGGGTTTGTGGCTAGACTATTTTGCCGAGCCAATCGGTGTGCAGATCACAAATCTTGCGGGCTATCGTTTACGAGACCAGAACTCTGTGCAAAGTTTTGGCGGTGCATTCCCCGGGACGAGCTTGAATGCTATCGGAACAGAGACGTTCAGCGATGTAGTGCAGGCCTCGCGCAGTTGGGGGGAGAAAGAGAGGCGTTACACGCTCTTTACGGGTGTGGAGTGGTCCATCGACGATCTCCATAACCCATTTCGCTTTGAGGACAAGACATTCGGGCCTTTTGAATCTGACCGTTCCATCGACCGTGATATGCTCGGGTTTTTTTTGAAGAACCGTCTGGAGCTTTGGGAGAAGTGGACGGTCGAGGGCGGCGCGCGGTTCGATAAGATCGGCTGGAATATCTATGATCTGAAACAGCCCCAACTCGAAAAGCACAAGAAGGCGGACGCATTCAGTCCGCAGATCTCAACGTCGCTGGCGGTGATGGACAAATTGACGCTGTTCGGCGGCTATTCCGAAGCATTCAAGGCGCCGGATTCGAATACATTGATCTTTGAGACACCGAACCTGTTCGCTCCGACGCCGGACATCAATCCTTCCATTGCGCACCATGTCGAAGCGGGCGGACGTGCGAAGCTCACCGAGAACGTGTCTCTTCGGGGGACCTATTTCCACATCGGAACGAAAAAGGAAATCATCTTTAACGACATCACGAACCGCAATGAGAACTTCGACACGTTGCGGGACGGCGCCGAAGCCGCTTTGGAGTGGGACATCACGGGCGCATTGAAGACATTCGCAAACTATACGTACACGGCTGCGTATTTTGCAAACGGTGTATTTGACGACAAGGTGGTTCCACTCGTCCCAGAATCACAATGGTCTGGAGGTTTCGAATGGGTGCCGGCGGCGGGCTGGGCGCTTCGACTTGAAGCCACGGGCGTCCACGGACGGTATGCGCTAAATGATCTTAACAACCTATTCAGAGCCGAGGACTATTGGACGGCGGACCTTCAGGTTAAGCGGGCCCTGCCGCATGGCGAGATCTACCTTAAAATGAACAATCTTTTTGACGAAAGGTATAGCGCTTTTACCACGTCCGACGGTGTTAGCGTTGTGAATCTCAATCCGTCGCCTGAGTTTCATGTAGAGGCCGGAGTGCGTCTGGATATTTGAAACCGCGCCTTGGCTGTTCTATAATAAGCCAATGAACCCGCTCAGGCCGGCCATTGTGCTGCCGTTGTGTGCGTCACTGGGTCTCCATGTGTTGATGGGGTGGTCGATGGTGCGGCACGGGTCTGTTTCGTCTATCCAAAGCCATGAACCGATCCAGATCTCCTACAACGAACTCCCCAAACCCGTAAAACCGCTAGTGGATCAAATGGCCGCGGCCGGTGTTCTATCCGCTCCAAAGAAAAAGATCCGCGGCATCCCGGTCCCTCGTATCCCGGTAAAAAATGAAGAGCCTGCCCAACCCGTAGA
>JANNFA010000003.1:0-2722 GCA_031379345.1 Candidatus Omnitrophota bacterium
GATCGTTTCATTGGTTGATTACGGCTTACCCTTGCTTGCCCAAGACATTGCTAACTCTTCAAGCTTAGAAATATTTTTGAATAATTTTGTCTCTTCCTGTGAGGCTTCATTGGTCCTGTAATAGCAGCCGCCGCATTTTGAAAAACCCCACGGGGCCTGGCTCCCGCATATCAAGCATCTCCGGCTCATGGTCTATCTCCTTCCGCCGCTCTCATCACCTTGTGCGCTTGATCATTTTTTATCGTTATGTTTGGCCATCTCGTAACCTCCCACCGCTCCCGCTCCCACTAACAAGGGGGCGCAACCTGGGATAAAGAATGAGATGCCTAGGATAAAAGCAAAAAAGGCCGTGATGGGTCTTTTTAGCACTGTCTTAAGAGATGCGCCCGGTGACCGCAAGCACGATCAAAACAATAAAAAGCACAGAGAGAAGACTGCTCGGCGCATATCCCCAATGCATGCTATAGGGCCAAGTCGGCAGTGCCCCGACCAGCAAAAGTACCAACAGAACAAGTAGTATATTTCTCATGATGCGCACTCCTTATTTTTAAATCGTTGCTTAAGACTTTTATATTTCGAGTGAGGCTATCTTAGGTCGGATACGAATAATCCGGAATCAGGCCAGTCCCCTGATCTCCTATAGGGAAAGTACCCGCCGAATATATAGGAAGATTTACTAGGGCTATATGCTCTTGGTGATCATCGGCAAGTGGGAGCGCCATGTCATCACACACAACACCATCGAGCGTGACTTTGCAGCTGTCTTCATGCGTTTGAAGCAGGGTGATGTGGTAGAGGGTTTCGCGGTAACGGTAATCTATCTTGAATGATCCCCAGCTCGGAGGCAGACAAGGGCTAAATAATAATTTATCCGCTTCAAGTTTCAAAACAAGGAGAGATTCCACGATCAGTCGGTACATACAGCCGGCCGAGCCTGTATACCAGGTCCACCCGCCCCGACCACTATGCGGTTCGAGCGCATAGACGTCCGCAGCGGCGACATAGGGTTCCACCTTGTAAACGGAAGCTCCTTCCGGGGTAGCCGCGTGATTCACCGGGTTCATCATCGTCATTAATTCCCAAGCACGCTTGCGGTCGCCCAGCTTGGCAAATGCCATCGCCGCCCAGACTGCTGCATGGGTGTATTGTCCGCCATTTTCTCTTACCCCAGGAACATACCCTTTGATATAACCGGGATTGAGATCCGATCTATCAAAAGGTGGGTCTAGTAGTTGGACCAACCGATGATCCCTGCGTACAAGGCGATGATCTAGCGCTGCCATGGCTTTATCGGCTCGTTCCGGATCCGCTGCCTCTGACAGAACAGACCAACTTTGCGAAATGGAATCGATCTGGCATTCCGAATTTTCCGCCGAACCCAACAGGGATCCATCGTCAAAATACGCCCGCCGGTACCATTGGCCGTCCCAGCCGTGCTGTTGGAGGTTCTGCTGCAGTTTCATCGCCTCCGTTTGACAACGCTCGACAAAGACCGTGTCTCCCCTGGCTTGCGCAACCTTCACGAATTGCATGAGCACCTCATAGAGAAAGAACCCCAGCCAGATACTTTCCCCCTTCCCTCGGATACCGACTAGGTTCATGCCGTCGTTCCAGTCACCGGAGCCCATAAGCGGCAGACCGTGTTCACCGAAATTAAGACCTTTTAATATCGCGCGAGTGCAGTGTTCATAAAAACTTGCGGTCTCTCCGGACACGGCAGGCACATCGTAATAGGAGTCTTCCTTCGCATTGACCGGGCGGCCAGAAATAAAATGTACCTGTTCATCTAGTATCCCAGTGTCTCCCGTGCTGCGGATATACCGGCAGGCTACCAATACGAGCCATAGATAATCATCCGAACAATGCGTGCGTACTCCACGTCCTGATGGAGGATGCCACCAATGTTGGACATCGCCTTCCTGGAATTGATGGCTCGCGAAAAGAAGCAAGTGCTCTCGTGCCATATGCGGCTGGGCATGGAGCAGTGCTGTCACATCCTGCAACTGATCGCGAAAACCAAAAGCGCCCCCGGATTGGTAAAATGCGCTTCTTGCCCAAAGACGGCAGGCTAGGGTCTGGTATAAAAGCCAGCCGTTGGTCAACACATTCAAAGATAGGTTGGGTGTCTCGATGTGTATGGCACCTAGCGTATGATTCCAATACCGCCACACCGCTTCGAGCGCATGACGCGCAGCAGCGGATCCGCGAAAGCGGTCGACTAAATTTCTTGCCTCCTCCATTCCGGATCCCGCCCCGAGAGTAAAGATAATCTCTCGTTCTTCTCCGTCGGCTAATTCAAAGAGAACTTGGATCGCACCGCACGGATCTAGAGCAGCGCCGACTTTTCCAGAAAGATTGAGTAAGGACATCGCGGCCGGGTTTCGGAGCGTGCCATTGCGTCCAATAAACTCCGTACGGTCACCCGTCGCGGTCCGGACTGCCTCACTCACATCAAAAAAAGCGACCTTCCTCCCAAACTCCGTGGGGTACGAATTTCGAGCGTAGAGCGTTCCTTGGGCGGGGTCCGATTCAGTCGTAACATGCATGGCTGTTTTAGCGCGAAGATCACCTAACACCCATTCGACGTAGCCGGTGACTGAAAGTTTTCTAGCCCGCCCTGATAAATTTCGTATTTTAAGTACCGAGAATTTGACAGCAGCGTCTAAGGCCACATAAATGCATAGTTCCGAATAAATACCCTCCTCAATATGCTCGAAGATAC
>JANNFA010000023.1:0-34727 GCA_031379345.1 Candidatus Omnitrophota bacterium
GCCGACCTGCGGAGCGGAGGCCTCATGCACGACCATCTCGCCGCGCTCAGCGAACACGGGGTCGTCGAGCGTGACCCCGATTGATTCGCCGACAGCCGCGCGCGTCTGTGCGGGCGCATGCCATTTCTCGATGGAACGGACCTTCGTTTTCGTGCCCGAAGGAAGGAAAAGAACCTCGTCACCGACACGGATGGCGCCAGATTCGATGCGGCCCGCATAAACGCGCTTCTTGTCAAATTTGTAGATGTCCTGCAATGGAAAGCGCAGCGGTCGCTCTTCGGAAAGTTTCGGCGGATCCAGCGCATCCAGCGTTTCAAGGAACGACAGACCCTGATACCATGACATCTTGTCACTTTTCTTGATAATATTCTCCCCCAGATAAGCGGCCATCGGGATGAACGTGTGCGCCGTGAGTTTTAAGGACGCCAAGTGCTTCGAATACTCCGTCTTGATGCTCTCGAATACTTTCTGGTCGTAGTTCATGAGGTCCATTTTATTCACGACCACGATGATGGTCTTGATACCCAAGAGGGAAAGAATGGTCGCGTGCCGGTGAGACTGTTCGCGCACACCTTCCTCCGCGTCGATCATCAGGATGGACACATCCGCGGTAGAGGCTCCGGAAATCATGTTCTTCAGGAATTCCTTGTGGCCGGGCGCGTCAATGATCCGGTAAGGACGCTTCTTGGAACGGAAACGCACCTGCGAAACATCGATCGTGATCCCTTGGTCCTGCTCTTCTTCGAATGCGTCCAGAAGGAAGGCATATTCGAACTTCATGTTCTTTTCTTTACAGATAGTCTCAACGGCCGCGATCCGCGCTGGCTGCACAAGTCCAAGATCCGCCAGGAGGCGCCCCACCAAGGTAGACTTGCCATGATCGACGTGCCCGTTAAATACGATACTCAGGGCCTGCTGTTCGGCTTCCATTACATGTACCCTTTCGCGCGTAGTTTTTGCATCGCATAGCGCTGAGAGTGGTCCTGCTCGCGTCCTACGCGTTCGGAAATTTTGGTTGTCTTCAGCTCCTCGATGATCTTGTCCACCGTGTCAGCATTCGATTCGACGGGCTTTGTGATGGGCTGGCATCCGAGAGTCCTATAACGCTTGCCGGCCTTTGCAAAATACAGCGATACGCTCGGAATGCCCTCGCGACGCACATATTCCCACACGTCCAGCTCGCTCCACTCCAAAAGAGGATGGATGCGCACATGCGTGTCCTTGTTAAAATCCGTTTGGAACTGGTTCCAGAGCTCCGGTGGCTGGTCCTTGTAATCCCACTCAAAATCGATATTACGCGGAGAAAAAAATTTCTCCTTGGCACGCGTGCCGTCCTCGTCGCGGCGGATCCCCACAATGAGTCCATTCCATTTTTTTATGGCAATGGCCTGCTGCAGACCGACTGTTTTCAACTCGTGGCAAACGGTCACCGGGTCGTTGTTCTTATAATTGACGCCGCGGTCGATCGCATCCTGATTCGTGCCCACGTACAAATTCAATCCCCATTCTTTCGCGATGCGCTCACGAAATTCGTACATCTCCGGAAATTTAAAGGTTGTATCGATATGTGCGCATTCATAGGGGACGCGCCCCACGAAAGCCTTGCGGGCCAGCCATAAGAGCACAGTCGAATCCTTGCCCATCGACCAAAGGCAGGCCAACCGGTCAAACTTCTTATAGGCTTCCCTCAGTATGAATATCGATTGATTTTCCAGCTTGTCGAGAGGATCCACAAAAACTCCGATATATAACTCATTTACTTACGTTTATGTATGATTATTTGTATCATATATAATGTAATCTGTCAAATATAATACCCTTCAGATATCTCAATTTTTGAGCCGCCAGAGGGAGTACTGTGTTATTAACAGCTTATTCGACTTCTGTGGATAACTACTAATGACTCTATTATGGGGATTTTTCTTAAGATTTTAATGAATTATACATATACCGCCCATTTAATGCCATTTTTTTTAGCTTTTGTGGAGTACTCAGCCCATAAAATTGACATTAAATAAGGTTTAGGTTTATCAAAGAATAAGCAATTAAGAGTTTTTTTGCGCTATTTCTCCCACCAAGGGTAGCTTGAAGTGCTCACCCTTGTAGGCTTTGACCATCAAAATGATCCAAACAACGAGTTGAATGACAGCCACTAGAGGCATCAGTGACCAACCAACCACGGGAATAAAGCCGAGCACGATGTTCAGTATAAAAAAGAATCCAAACGTCATGATAGACTGCATCGCGTGGAAGCGCACGAACTTGTTCTCTTTCTCGAGCAGATAAAAAATGATACCCGTAAGAATACCCGCGAGGTAGCTCAATAAAGCGGCCACGTTGGGCTTCATCCCCAGCGAGGTGGGGCCTAGATCGTTCTCTGCCATATGAGCTCCTTTTGTTTATCTTTTATTTTTTTTGACCGGAACTTGCCTTTAGGGCTTCCAGGAACGAAGGCCACATCGTCCCTCCCAGCCCCTCCACCTTGTGGGTATCCTGCCAGCTGCCTTCATAGTCCTTTTTCATAAATCGGACAACCGCGCGATTTGCATAGGCCTCGATTTTACCGGGGTCTAATTCTATGGCTTTGCTCAAATCGATGGATGCTTTGTCATAATTTCGCAGGCCTGAATAGGCTTTACCTCTTCCGAGATAGGCGGTGCTATCCTTCGGGTTTTTTTGGAGCATTTGGGTAAAATGCATCACGGAGAGTTCATTATTTTTCTTTTGTATCGCTTCCAGATCGGCGAGGGCCTTTACCCCTGGAATTTGAGGCGGCCCGGGAGGTGCTTTGGGCGGACCCTTTAATTTTCTAGCGGCCGCATTCGGATCGGACGTATCCGTCTTGGCCAATGCAGTAAAAGAGTGTGCACATAGAAATGAAAATATCAATGCACTTAAAAAAAGCGTAACGCGGAATCGACGCATGATGGACTCCCTATTTTTAAAATCTATACTCTTTTCTAGAGTATATCACAGGAATTAGAAGAATCAGGCGCAGGTTTCGCGGCGAAAACAACTAGCCTCGTGGTCGTTAATAACACCGACTGCTTGTAGGTGAGAATAGATGACCGTGGTGCCTACGAAACGAAAACCGCGTTTTTTGAGGTCTTTGGAGATGGTGTTTGAGAGCGGTGAGTTCGGAACAAGGTCCTTCATCGTCCCGACGCAGTTCTGGACTTGTTTCCCATTCACGAAAGCCCACAGGTAATCGTCGAAGGAACCGAATTCCTTCCTTATTTGTAAGAAGGGCTTCGCATTGGAGACAGCCGAGCGCACTTTAAGCTCGTTGCGGATAATCGCGGGGTCTTTCAGCATGCGCCGTATTTCCATCTCACCAAACTTAGCGACCTTGTTGAAATCAAAATCTGCAAAGTATTTGCGGTAACCCTCTCGTTTTTTAAGAACAGTGAGCCACGAAAGACCGGCCTGCGCCGCCTCCAGGATCAAAAATTCAAAATGGACGCGGTCATTGCCTCGGCGTGGAAAACCCCACTCCCGGTCATGGTAGTCGGAGAGAAGCGGGTGGGTCTGCGCCCATCCGCAGCGCTTGAACTCTTTTGTCATACCTTCACATCCCAACGGGGAATGCCCAAATGCTGACGGAAATTCTCGCCTTTGAGCGGTTGGCTCTTACGTGTCGAAAAATCTCCGCGATCGCCCACATGCTGGCGATAACCCTTTAGGACATTGCTCGAAGCTAGATGGAGCGCATGTTTCCCGTAAAGCCCGGCCGCTTCATCGATCGCCTTCGAAATATTGTGCATGGCCACGATACGCGCTGGATCCTCGAACAAGTCCCTCTGCGTTTCCACACCGCCCTCTAAGTCTTGGAACCAGACACCGGTCGCCCGGTATTTTGTTCTAGGATTGAAAAGTCGGTCAAAAAGTTCGGAAACTACTTTCACTCCCTCCAGTGGCGAATCCGTGTGCCGCGTAAGCTCAGCACGCAGACCCGAGCCGCGATGGTCGCTGTCTTTAAGATACACACCTATTTCTTTCGTGCGCAAGCGGTGGCGTCTCAGTTTGATGAAGGCCGATTCCATGTTGCGCACCAACTGCGCCCGCACAAAATCCTTCACGTTCGAAGCCGGCGTGAACGTCTTCGTCTTGCTAAGAGAGGCTTGGCCTTCCTTTTTATCTTTCAACACCTTGTAGACCGCCTGGCCTTTTAATTCATGCCAAAGTTCGACGCCGATTTTTCCAAGGATCGATTTGGCGAACGTCTCCGGCTTTTGCACATAGTCCCATACTGTGTGCACGCCCTGCTTCGCCAAAAGTTCGACGCTCGCTGGGCCAAACCCACAGACACGCGGGGTTTCGACCGTCTTCAAATAATCATGAAGCTCGTAGCCCTTCACACATTTAAATCCGGAGGGTTTGTTATCCTTGGAACAGATTTTCGCAATGGACTTTGTAAGACTGAGCCCGACGGATACTGTGATGCCAAGTTCGCGCTCCAAAGTCTCTTTCATTTCGAGTGCAATGGATTCATACGACCCATGATAGACGCGTCGAAGACCGGTCAAGTCCGCGAACGCCTCGTCGATGGAATATTCCTCCACATCCGGTGTAAAACGCCGAAGGATGTCGTAAAACCGGCGCGAAACAAGGCTGTAAGTCTCATAATCGCATGGAAGAAATACGGCGTCAGGGCAAAGTTTTTTTATTTCCGAAAGAGGCATCGCCCGTACGACGCCGGCACGCTTGGCCTCGTAACTGAATGCCGCTGCGATGCCCCGGTCCTTTCCGACAATCACAGGCCTTCCCTTCAATTTAGGGTCCAGCGACTGCTCGACGCTCGCAAAAAAAGCGTCGCAGTCGATATGCGCGATAGCTTTAGGAAGAGAGTGAAGGTTCATCGGCATCATTTATATTTCCGAATCACGGCTGTCACGACCCCGCCCACGGTCAATTCTCTTTTGGGGACGATGGGGCTGAATTTTTTATTGGCGGCGACAAGCGTCACCACATTTCCCCGTTTCTCGTAATACTTCATCGTCCATTCGCCGTCCACCTGGGCGATGACGATGTCGTGGTCCTTTGGCGAACGGCCACGTTCGACAATGACAAGGTCGCCCTCATGGATGCCCGCGTCTATCATGGAGTCGCCTGTCACTTTGATGAGGTAGCTTTGTTCGGGATGTTTGATGAGATACTCATCGAGATTCATCGTGTCAACCAACTCTTCCTCGGCGGGGCTGGGCCAACCGGCTTGCACGGTGCCCAAGAGCTTGACGCCGTTCAAGACGTCGAAAATGACTTTTCCTTGGGGGTCTTTCCGGAGATAGCCTTTTTCGATGAGTTTATTGACCAGTAGAAAAGCGGCATTCTTGGATTTATAACGGAAAAGGCGCGCGATCTCGAGAAAACTCGGGGGGCGCCGGTATTCTCTAACGAAACCCCTGAGCTCGGTCAGGGCTGCTAAAAGATCGGTCTTGTCGCGCATGAATCCTCCACGACAAGGAGTCTACTGAACGTTCGTTCAGTTGTCAATTCTTCTATAAAAGATGTGGTGTCGGATACGGGCAGCGACAGAGTAAGCGCTCGCCCAATAAGGACGGCTGGAAGCAGTGTGGTAATCCGTTGCCCCGTTCGTGATCGAGCTTTTCCCGGATTCTATCCAAGCCATGACAGCAATAAAATAGTAAACGTGATACTTTTTTAAAAAAACTTCCGCACGGTGAGGGTCATTCCACGCCGAGAATTGTTTCGGCATGAGACAGACCTCTTTCGAATCTTTCAGGAAAAGCTTTTCCCGGTTGCGTATCACCTCGCCCACAGCGACCATTCCCTCATAGCCTTCCCCGAGCGCTTCAAGGAGAAGCGTCTGAGCCGCTATTTTGTCAGAGTCATTATAAAAGTTTTTAGATAGTGGGCAAAAAAATTGCGGCTTTTTTTCGGAAACGCCTGATTCTCGCGGAGGACTCTCGAAGAGGGTATTAGAAAGCGGAATAGGGTCAAGAATATCGGCATATGCGGAAGAGATGGTGAGGACCCAGCAAAAAAAGAAACCTAAAAAAACCCTGAGTTTGCTCCAGTAAGCCAATGTCGCGCCCTCTGGAATAAAGATTACATTCAAGACACGGCTGATTCAATAGCCCGTGGTTATTTTTGCAATAAAATGTCCCTTTCTTTGTTTCCCAGTTCCCGCCACTTGCCGATCGGAAGATCCCCGAGCGGCAGACCGCTGATAGCGGCACGGATAAGACGTAATGTTGGAAGTCCCGCGGCGGCGGTCATTTTCCTTACCTGGCGGTTCTTTCCTTCGGTCAAAATAACTTCTATCCAGCTTGTGGGAACGGATAAACGAAAACGGATGGGCACTGTACGCGGCGTATAACCGGGATCCTCCAAAAGCCGAGCCTTGCAGGGGCGTGTCCTTTGCCCCTTAATCAGGACTCCTTTTCGTAAGGTCACCATCGCCTCTTCGGTCGCAACACCTTCCACCTGCGCATGATACGTGCGCTCATGGGAATAACGGGGGTGAAGGAGCCAGTCATTCCATTCTCTTTCATCACTGAGTAGGAGTAAACCCTCACTGTCCCAATCCAGGCGACCGATAGGGTAAACATGCTCGGGAAACCCGAACTGGGCCAGCGTCACATGGTCGGGTTCTTGTTTGGTGAACTGGCAGAGAACGCCGTAAGGTTTATGAAAAGCCAGAAGCATCAGGGCCGCCAAGCGGCGTGTTGATACACGATGACGTCGTCAAGAGTGACGGATTCCGTCACGGCAAAAACATCGACGTG
Organism: Candidatus Omnitrophota bacterium; assembly: GCA_031379345.1. Classification (GTDB taxonomy): domain Bacteria; phylum Omnitrophota; class Gorgyraeia; order 2-02-FULL-51-18; family 2-02-FULL-51-18; genus JAHFFM01. The sequence goes on from JANNFA010000023.1 coordinate 6,750, forward strand.
ATGCCTGGCTGATGAGCGTGTAAAATTAGGCTTCTTATAGACAGAATGTTTAGCGCCGAGTGACAAGTGAACGCCGCACATACGCTCGTAAGTCCCGACATCACTGACAATGCGCTCTTGTGTGAAAGCACGGTTCATGCCAAAACCCAGTTCGCGTAACCATATCTCTCCCTCATCCGCGCGAATGTTGGTGAGCACCTCTTCAAACTCTGGAGTTGAATCAATGGCCTCCGTCACCCTTCCCCTGTTTACCACGAGCGTGATGGGCTTTTCTGGTTTATTCACAGCAAAGGAGGTGTCACCGAAAGCAAAAACGCGCACGCGTCCGTTCACCGACTCCAAATCGCGAGCCTCAGTAAAAACTTCTCCAATGGGAAACTGACCGCCGACATTTTTCATATGGCTATAGTCGCCCACGTTCAATTTTGCGGATTCGAAACCCGAGACAAAATCCAAACTCGCTCCCCCGCTCTCCACTTTCGCGGAATGTGCCCGGTCGAGACGATCTTTGAGCGCTTTGCCCACGCCCCGATAATATTCCGCGTCATACGCGAGTGAATCGACATAATACTCCGCCTCTAAGCCCTGCATCCTTGAAAGATGAGGATGCTCGATCACCTTGAGGGAACGGTTAAAAAGCTCGACACGGATGCGGAAGGCCTCGAGACGAAAATTGGTGGATTGGATAAGGACAACAAGGTCAGAAGGCGCAAGAGGCTTGAAAGTTTCCAGCACCTCCTGCGGGGACACGGCATCAAAATTGATTTGCTTGGCTTGGGGAAGACAACGCCGGTAGGCCTCTGTCAAAGTGGCGGCAAGAGCACAGCGCTCATCGGATACCACCACCGCGTGTCCGTCTGAGTATTCAATCGCCAGCGAAAGAATATCGCGCACATGCCTTTCAGCGGCTATTGAGATGATAGATCTTTCCGTCGAAGGCACAGGCATACAACTCACCAGCAGCGTCTTCGCCGAATGAGCTGATATTTAAACTCGTTTTTATCAGGACCTGCCGGTCAAAAATCCCAGCCTTGTCTTCCAGTGTCCAAACCGTGCCGGCCACGAAATCAGCGAAGATATATTTCCCGGAAAGGCTCGGCACTCTTTTCCCTCGATAGACGAACCCTCCCGTCACGGATCGGCCTTCTTCATGAGTGTATTCGGCGATAGGTTTTTCAATAAGCCCCTCCCTGTAGCAATCCAAATCCGGCTTGAAGCAGGAGGAACCTTCCAGAATACTCCACCCATAATTGCCGCCATTTTTGACCTGGTCTATCTCTTCGATCTTGTCCTGGCCCACATCCGCAACCCAGAGAGTGCCGGCCTTGTCCCAACTGAACCGCCAAGGATTTCTCAGGCCATAGGCGTAGATCTCTTCGCGCCATCCGGAGACATTTCCAATAAACGGATTGTCAGACGGAATTTGATACGCCCGGTCTTTTCCGGCTGCATGAACGTCCAACCGCAGGATCTTTCCAAGAACCGAGTTAAGATTTTGCGCATTATTATGGGGGTCCCCTCTCGACCCCCCGTCCCCCACGGCGATGTAGAGGAAGCCGTCCGGCCCGAAAGAAACCTGCCCTCCATTATGATTCGAGTAAGGTTGTTCAAATTCCAAAAGGACCTTTTCTGATTTTTTATCCGCCTTATTCGGATCTTTTGGGTTCACTTTGAAACGTGATATCACGGTCCGAAGTGGTTTCGCGGCATTGTAATTGACGTAAAAATAGCCGTTCTTCTTATAATCCGGATCGAAAGCTAGGCCCAAAAGACCCTGTTCAGCCTCGTCCACATCCACCCGGTCACGGATATCTAAAAAGACGCCTGCCTTGGATACTTTCGGGTCATTGCGGAATACCTTGATGCGCGCACCCTGCTCGACCACAAACAGACGGCCTGTGCCATCCTTCGGGTGCTGCAAGTCCAGAGGCCTGTCAAACTTGAGTTTCGGAAAAGCGGGCACGAATTCGGTCTGGGGGCCGGCAGCCATCGCGGCGTTCCCCAAATAAAGCGAAGCACTTAACAAAAGAAGAAAAATCCTGGAAGATTTTGCGGTTGTGTCCATGCGACCATTTTACCATTCATGATACACTGAAGCTATGATGACTCCGGCTCTCAAAACCGCGGCGCCTGAACCCGGTTCGCTCCCAATCGAACAGACGCTGGCAAAAGAACTGTCGGTCAAACCCTATCAAGTCTGGGCGGCGATTCGTCTCCTGGATAGCGGCTCAACGGTGCCTTTCATCGCACGCTACCGCAAAGAAGCGACCGGCGGCCTGTCGGACACGCACCTTCGCCTTTTATCCGAACGTCTGGAATATTTGCGCAGTCTGGAGTTTTCGCGCCGCACTATCTCTGATTCGATCACCGACCAAGGAAAAATGACGCCAGCCCTCGCTGAAGCCCTTCAAAATGCACAGACCAAGACCGAACTCGAGGATCTTTATCTCCCGTTTCGACCCAACAAGAGATCGAAAGCAGTAGCAGCAAGAGCAGCGGGCCTTGAGCCTTTAGCACTCAAGCTTTTAAACGAACCCGAGCTGGATGCAGAAACAGAGGCCCAGGCGTACCTGGATGACTTGAAAGGTATCACCGCGGTCGAACAGGCACTGGACGGAGCGCGCGACATCCTAGTGGAAATGTTCATGGAAGATGCGGGTTTGATCGAAAAGCTCCGGGAAAAATTCTGGAACGAGGGCTGGATCTACTCGAGGCCCGTCTCAAAGACGCTGTCGCTCCATCCTGACTCCCAGAAATACAGGGACTACTTTGAATTCAGGGAAGCGTTTACAAAGATCCCGTCACACCGCATCCTGGCCATCCTTCGCGGACGCGCCGAGCAGATTTTGACCACGCGTCTTGAGACCAATGGCCTCTTAGGATTCAACGATAAAGCCACGGACGATACCGAGTTCATCTCTGAAATCTTAAAAAAATTCCGCATCCGGCCGGGAAGCCGTTGGTTGATGCAGACTGTGATCTACGCATGGAAATACCCCATCCGCGTCAGCCTCGAGACGGAAATGACGTTCCGTTTGAAGAAAAAAGCCGAAGACGAAGCCATCCGCGTGTTCGCCGAAAACCTGAAGGAGCTGCTCTTGAGCGCTCCGGCTGGCGGGCGCATCGTGCTGGGACTCGATCCCGGCTTACGCACCGGTGTCAAAACAGCGTGCATTGATAAAACGGGAAAGGTGCTGGAATGTGCCGTGATTTACCCTCAGGAAAATCGGCTTTCCTCACTTCGCACGCTAAAACAATTGATAGAGAAACACTCGGTGGACCTCGTCGCCATCGGTAACGGCACAGCTTCCCGAGAGACCGAACAGTTGGTGTTGGAGCTTTTAAAGACCTGCCCTGAACTCAAGACAAAGAAAGTCGTGGTCTCCGAAGCGGGCGCCTCTGTCTATTCAGCGTCGGAGCTCGCCTCAAAAGAACTTCCTGAATTGGACGTGACATTGAGAGGGGCCGTCTCCATCGCGCGCCGCCTTCAGGACCCCTTGGCGGAGCTCGTCAAAATCGAGCCCAAGGCCATTGGTGTCGGCCAATACCAGCATGACATGAACCAATTCCGTCTCGAAAAAAGCCTGCGGGCCGTGGTCGAGGACTGCGTGAACAAGGTTGGCGTGGAAATGAACACGGCGTCTCCTTCGCTTTTATCCTACGTAGCGGGGCTCAACAAGGCGCTCGCCGAGAGCATCGTTGCTTTCCGGAATCAAAACGGGCCCTTCAAAACACGGGAAGATTTGAGAAAGGTGCCCGCATTCGGGCCAAAATCGTTTGAACAGGCCGCGGGTTTCCTGCGAATAGCGAACGGAGACAACCCACTCGACCGCTCAGGGGTCCACCCCGAGTCTTACGCCGTGGTGAAAAAAATCATGGACCGGCAAAAACTCGATTTGAATGCGCTTTTGGGAAACAGCGACCTTCTTCGTAACTTGGATCCGGAAGAATTTGCGGATGAGACTTTCGGGGTGCCGACCCTATGCGATATTTTGTCCGAGCTTGAAAAGCCGGGCCGGGACCCCCGGCCGGAATTCCAAACAGCGGCGTTCGACGCCAAAGTGACCGAGATCGAGCACTTGACGCCGGGATTCATCCTCGAAGGCGTCATCACGAACGTGGCCAATTTCGGCGCATTCGTCGACATCGGCGTGCATCAGGACGGGCTGGTCCACATCTCCCAACTGTCCCATGATTTCGTGCAGGATCCCCGCAGTGTGGTCAAGCCAGGCCAGATCGTCCGCGTGAAAGTCCTCGAGATCGACAAGGCCCGGAAACGAATTTCACTTTCGATGAGGCTGAAAGAACACGTGAAGTGACCGGAGACTTTTGACGATCGAAACCAAGGGATAGATGTTTTGGCGGATGGGCGTCAGTATCAGCGACAGACCGCCCGCGGAAGTTTCCACAGGAAAATCTTTATTAGGAATGCCCGTCTCGGGGTATTCGTCCCAGCCCATGTACTGCGTGCCGAATAGCCTGTCCCAGAACGAGAATATGACCCCAAAGTTTTTGTCATAGTGGACAGTCTCGATCGAATGGTGCACACGATGAGACTGCGGCGTGACAAGAACGTAGCGCAGCCAGCCATAGTTCGTGCGGATACGCGCATGATAGACGCGCGTGTACCACTCGTGTATCAGCATGTAATACAGGATTTGGTCCCAATCAGCCTGGAGTATCAAAAGGGGGATCGTAACAACGGTTATCGAGATGAGGTATTCAAGCGCGTGATACCGCAAGTCCGTGAAAAGGTTCATCTCTTTCTGCGAATGATGCACTTCGTGCAGTTTCCAAAACCACGGCACTTTGTGCCTTAACCAATGGTGAAACCAATCTAAAAAATCGATCACGAGCACCCAGACCGTGCATTTTAAGAGGAGGGGCAAATCACCCATCGGGACCTTTAGAAAGCTCAAGTGCTGGTCATAGACTCCCGTCAAATAACGAACGTAGACACTATGGATCACGACCCAAAATACGGACTGCAACGCGACCCAGACGATATCTTGAAAGAAACCGAGCGTAAAAGTCTTTTGCCCAGTCCGTATCGGGAAGCGGCGCTCGAGAAGCAGGATCGCCGCCGCGCCGGCGTAAAGCAACGGCACTGAGAACGTCTGCTGGATAGAAACGGACCATAGCTTTTGAAATAACTGCAGCCAAGACTGAGCGTCGTAGGGGACTACCATTCTTGGAGTTTTTTTCCGCAGACAGGACAGACTATAAAAATACGCTCGGTGACTTCGACGCACCGGGAACAATATTTGGAATTTGTCTTACGCGCTATTTGTTTCATTCGGGTTCTTTTCACGAACCATGTTACGACTAGAATTAGTGCCGTGACACCCCCCACAAGCGCGTAATCCATGCCTCCGCTCGGACAGAATTTAAACCCCAGGATCCTCAGTGCCCAGACAATAAAAAGCACCGCAAATAAAGAAAAAAACCCGCTGCGCTTCTGGCTGACCGCATCGGAAGTATTGTTCATTGCCGATTGAAAACTGCGGGCCACCATCGCCCCCAAAAATAATGCCGGAATGAGGAGCATCAGTCCGGCATCCACGCGGTTGGGCCACGTGTCGAATTTAAGCCGGGGCATCAAGTTCTTGAACCTCTGTTCGTTAAAAGAACAGGTTTTGATATCCGTAGGCTTCCATTGTTTTTCGGCGGAACGTTCCTGGGTGGGTTCCATGGATTTATTATATAGCCCCAAAGTTGTACTCGACCAAATTAAAGTTCTTATAAAATTCAAGGACACGACTGTCAAAAATGACGTCTGACGAATGGATCTTTCTTTTCAGTCGTATCCCTTCGAGTCGGGTGCATCGGCTAAGCGCGACATAGACCTGCCCGTGTGCGAATGCGCCGCTACCGACGTCGATCACGACGTCATCAAATGTCTGTCCCTGGCTTTTATGGATCGTGATCGCCCAGGCAAGTTTCAGAGGAAATTGGTCGAAAGTACCAATGACATGAGGTTCGATGCGATTGGCTTCTTCGCTATAGACGTACTGTATTTTTTCCCACTTATGGCGCGGCACATCGTAAAGATTGCCGTTAAGGTTGACCCTGATGGAGGAATCTGTTAGCTCTTCGATAATACCGATCGAGCCATTGACCCAGCGCTTTTTCTCCACATCATTCTTGATCATCATGATTTGAGCGCCTTTTTTAAGGACCAGAGAAAAATCATTCGGGTATTCTCTTTCCTCAAACTTTTGGGCGACTTTTGCCTGGTATCGATACGGCCTGTCTTCAATTTTTGAAAGGTTGTACGCGTTTATCCGGGAAGCCGCCTCATTGGTCGCGGTCAGAACAACAAATACCTCCTCCTCATCAAAATGATCCTCTTCAATGAGACGTGAGTTAAGAAGCGCCATGTCCTTCTCTGTGTGTTTATTTTCGCGAACGTTGTTCAATAAGGAGATGAACTTGGGGTCTGATTGACGGAATATATGGGTGAGTTCATAACAGCGGATGTTCCGTTTTCCAAATACGCGTGCGCTAAAAAAGAATGGGCTTTGATATTTTTTTTCAAAAAATTCATTCATGTCGCGCCCCACAACGGGCGGTAGTTGAAATAGATCTCCTATTAATATTATTTTGACCCCGCCAAACGGCTTATTGTTTGAGCGATTGATCCTAAGGGACAGGTCTATCCCGTCCATCACATCGGCCCTTATCATCGATGCTTCGTCGATCACGAGCGTGTCCATCTCTTGGATCAAGGCTCTGGTTTTTCCAAGAAGCTTTACTTCGCTTTCTTGTATAAATCGAGGCGGTAGTTGAAAAAACGAATGGATGGTTTGTCCGCCAACGTTGATCGCGGCGATTCCCGTGGGCGCCAAAACAACAACTTTTTTGCTGGTTGTGGTTCTGAAATAGCGCAGCAGAGTGGATTTACCGGTACCGGCCCGGCCTGTGATGAACTGGCACTCCTCGCCATTTTTCATTAACTCCAGCGCCGCCTTAAAATCGTCGGTTAACTGGATGTCCTTTATTCCGATATTCTCTTTGGCGGAAAATGATTTCTTTGTTATCGGTGATTTCATTCAGTGCCCATGATTTTTTGCTTATTTATTGTACCCGTACCCGCCGGCGATAGAGCCAACTATCAAATAGAGAACATTAGTCCCCATCTTAGATAAATCTCATTCATTAGGAGGGGTGGACAAACCTCCATCTTTGGCTCTAGAAATCATATTATCGATTTCTTCATTAGTCCTAATTGAAATTATATTTATACCCGGGTGGGATGATTTATAGACTCTAAATATTTCGTCGGCAAATGCCTGGCCTATCCTCTCGACTCCTTCGAAGTCCAATAAAACTTCTTTGAAGCGATCGAAACGTACTAAAAGACGCTTTGCTTGGGATCTGGAAACGAGATTTTCATGCCCGTATATCGCTAGTTTGACGGGTACATGGGTTCTCGTAAACCCATGCTCATGGGCTTCAGATGCAAACTGATCGAAAATATCCTTCGCGACGCGCGAAGACTCCCTGTCTATCTTCATGCAAATAAATGTACCCTTTAGATTAGAATCTTCTTTATCTTCTATCAACCATTCGTCTCCATCTCCGTCCCTCCTCGAATAATAGAGTTTTCCAGATAAAATCGAAAAATAATCAAACATACGGGTCGTAAAGAAAATTCCTTCGCCGCTGTGGTTTTTGGGGTCTACAGTGACCTTACCTTTAGCAAGTTCCAATATCGCATGCCTGTGATCTTCGAGATGATAGGCTTGCTTGATTTTCTCAAAAATCCCCACTCCATCATCGGATACACGCATCTCGACGGTTTTAGCATTGGCTTTGAATTCAATGTTGCAAACACTTCCCTCCGAATGATCCAAAACATTATTAAGCATCTCTGTAAACCCATAATTGCATATGAATACCACGTTCGGTTTGAGTTTTAATTCAGAGACAAGAGGCTCAATAAGGTCACGCCATATTTTATCCTCGTGAAAACGGGGCTGTAACGGTAAATGCCATTTTTTTTTGATTATATCTCGAAGAAAATACTGTTTGTTGCGAGTCGTTCCTTCTGATGAAATCAAACCCTCTTCTTCAAGATTCTTTAAATATATATGGACCGCCTGTCTTGAAATACCAAATTTTTCGACAACCCTTTTTGAAACTTCTAAAGGGAAATCTTCGATATTCTCGAGAATAAACCTCTTAATGTCTTCTGATGAATATTCCATAACTCTCTATTTTTAAATAGGTTACGATTGACAACTCACGCCCGCAGAATTGTCAATGAATCAATCTATCATTGTCAATCCAGATATCTAACATTGTCAATCAAATGTACCATCATTGTCAAGCAAATATTTGATTGACTAATTGTATAATTTTGGTCTTTGAGCGACCCCAGGCCGTGCGCCCACTGCGCACGGCACTCTGGCGGCGGATGGAAACCGCCGCCTTCGCGGGAACCAGTAGTGGCGCCGATGCGCCAGAACCCCTCGCGGCGCTATTTAATAAAATTGCCTCCATAAGCCGGAGGGCCCGTGGAGGCAATCTTATTAAATAGCGACCCCAGCGGGATTCGAACCCGCGTCATCACCGTGAAAGGGTGATGTCCTAGGCCAGGCTAGACGATGGGGTCTAAAAGGCTTATTTCTTCTCGGGAGCGGCAGTCGAAGGAGCTTCCGGGAGGCTATTATCATCTTCCGGTTCAACTTTGGCAATAGCCGTGACTTTGTCGTTGGCTTTCTTCAAATTGATGAGGCGGACACCCTGGGCGACACGGCCGGTTTCGCGGATGTCCTTCACGGAGCATCGCACCGACATGCCTTGCTGGGTCATGAGCATCAAATCGTCTTTGTCGGTCACGCAGTGGACGCCAACAACCTCTCCGTTCTTATCGGTGACTTTCATGTTGGTCACGCCTTTGCCGCCGCGGGAGGTGATACGGTATTCATCGACCTGGGAGCGCTTGCCGAAGCCTTTTTCGGTGACAGAGAGCAAAGTCGCCTTCTTGTCGACGACTTCCATGCCGATCACATAATCCTTGGGGTCGAGGGTCATCCCGCGCACGCCGCCGGCATTTCTTCCCATGCTGCGCACAAAGCTCTCCGGGAAACGAATAGCTTTCCCCTTACGCGTCGCAATAAATATCTCGCTCTTGCCGTCGGTCAAGCTCGCTTCGATAAGCTCGTCCTTGCCGTCCAAGCCGATGGCGATGATGCCGTTACGGCGCGTGTTCTCGAAAGCGTTTAGGTCACACTTTTTGACTTGGCCCAGACGCGTCGTCATGACAAGAAACTTGCCCTCTTCGAACTTGGACACGGGAATATAAGAAGTAATCCTCTCACCCTGTGCAAGTGAGACAAAATTGGTGATGAACTTTCCCTTCGCCTGACGGCTGGCCATCGGGAGGTCGTATACCTTGATACAGAATGCTTTTCCGCGCGAGGTGAATAAAAGAAGATTGTCGTGCGTCGACGCTACAAAGAGGTGCTCGGTGAAATCTTCTTCCTGCTGACCGCTTGTGACACCCACGCCGCCGCGACGTTGTTTGCGATAAGCCGTGACCGGAAGACGCTTCACATAATTCTGATGGCTGATGGTGACGACCATGTCCTCATCGGCGATGAGGTCTTCGATGTTGAAGTCGGTGTCGGCCGCGCGGGTGATTTCGGTGCGGCGTTCATCCCCATACTTGGCCTTCAGAGCCTGTGTCTCTTCTTTGATGATCTCGAGCACTTTCTTCTCGGACTTCAGGATGGACTCGAGGTACTCGATGCGTTTTTTAAGTTCTTTTAATTCTTCTTCAAGTTTGTGGATTTCCAGGCCGGTGAGTTTCTGCAGCTGCATCTCGAGGATGGCCTGCGCCTGCCTCTCGGAAAACTCGAACTTCTCAATCAACGCCACCTTTGCATCGGCCGGCGTTTTGGACGCGCGGATGGTCTTGATGATCTTGTCAAGGATATCGACGGCCTTCATCAGGCCTTCGACGATGTGCGAGCGTGACTTCGCTTTTTCCAGGTCGAACTTCGTACGCCGGATGATGACGTTCTTACGGTGCAGGATGTACTGCTCGAGAATGGCCTTCAGGTTCAACACCTTGGGACTGCCGTCAACCAAAGCCAGCATGATGATGCCGAACGTCGACTGCATGGCGGTGTGTTTATAAAGAAGGTTCAAGATAACCTGGGAGTTGGCGTCGCGCTTTAAGTCGATGACCAGGCGCATGCCGTCCTTGTCAGACTCGTCGCGCACGTCGGAGATGCCTTCTATTTTCTTGTCGTTCACAAGCTCGGCGATCCGCTCGATCAAGGTCGATTTATTGACTTGGTACGGGATCTCATTTACGACGATGCACTGCTTGCCGCCCTTGAGCTCTTCCATCGTGATCTTGGCGCGCATTTTGACGATGCCGCGGCCGGTCTCATAGGCCGACTTGATGCCGTCGGTGCCGCAGATCTGGGCGCCCGTCGGGAAATCGGGGCCTTTCACGTATTTCAAAAGTTCTTTGGTAGCGACATTCGGGTCTTCTATGACGGCCGTGATGGCGTCGATCACTTCGCCCAGATTATGAGGTGGAATATTTGTGGCCATGCCGACCGCAATCCCTGAAGAGCCGTTACAAAGAAGATTTGGAAGCGCCGCGGGAAGAAGCGTGGGCTCTTCAAGCGTTTCGTCGAAGTTCGGCGCGAAATCCACCGTGTCCTTGTCGATGTCGCCCAAAATTTCACTCGTGATGGAAGCAAGGCGTGCTTCCGTATAACGCATCGCAGCGGCCGAGTCGCCGTCGACCGAACCGAAATTGCCCTGGCCATCCACGAGCGGATAGCGCAATGAAAAATCCTGAACCATGCGTACCATGGTGTCATACACAGCGGTGTCACCATGAGGGTGATACTTCCCAAGTACTTCACCGACGATACGCGCAGATTTTTTATAGGTACGGGCGTTCTCTAGACCGAGTTCCTTCATCGCAAAGAGAATACGGCGATGCACGGGCTTCAAACCATCGCGCACATCCGGAAGCGCGCGGCCGACAATGACGCTCATCGCATAATTGAGATAGGAGTCCTTCATCTCCTTCTCGATAAAAACTGGCAGAACCTTTTCGAGACGATTGGCGGGATCGACCACGGGCAAAGCGACGGCCTTCTTGTCCTGCTTCTCGGGCTTTTTCTTTTTATCTTTGTCGGCCATATTAGATGTCCAAGTTTCTTACTTCGCGTGCGTATTTTTGGATAAACTCACGCCGGGGCTCGACTTCATCCCCCATCAGCGTCGTAAACATCTGGTCCGCGTCCGCAATATTTTCGAGAGTCACTTTGAGAATGGTACGACGGAGGGGATCCATTGTGGTCTCCCAAAGCTGCGCCGGGTTCATTTCACCTAAACCCTTGTACCGCTGGATGGTCATTCCCTTGCGGCCTTCCTCCTGCACAAACTTGAGCACCTCCGCCAGACTGTCAAAGTAAACAGGCGTCGCATCTGTCTTTTCGAATTTATAGAGGGCGCCCTTCTTGGCCCCTTCTTTTTTTGATATCACCGGGCTGTAATCATCGATGTCCAAGCCCATTTTGGCAAGCTGTTTGATGGAGTGCATGAGGTCATCCGCCTCATAGAACTCGACCCTGTCTAGGTGGTGAGCGATCGCGTGCTGCTTGCTATCCTTCTCCATATCACTCAAATCAATCTCTTTGCCGACCTGTTTTTCTGCCTTCTTGAGGACCTCTGCCAATTCATCATCATCGTATAAAAACTGGGCTTCATCCTCCACTTTAACCATATATTTAGGCAGTTTTTTGGTCTTCTTGTCTATATTTTCGATATAATCTGGTAGTTCTACCCCACGTTTAGAAATTCCCTTTGCTAAGCTATCAATATCTACTAACATCCTCAACAATTCGGTAAGTTTCTTCTCGTCAAACCTCTCTTTATCCTTCACACGTACAAGGGTCCACTCCTCCGAGCCCATCTCTAGGAGAATACGATTCATCTGCTCCTCGGTCTCGATGTACTCTTCGCGCTTACCGCGCTTTATCTTATACAAAGGAGGCTGTGCGATATAGATATGACCTTGCTCGATCAACTGCCTCATCTGGCGGTAGAAGAATGTCAGAATGAGGGTGCGGATATGACTGCCATCGACATCGGCATCGCACATGATAAGGATTTTATGGTAGCGCAATTTTTCAAGATTGAACTCTTCCCCGATGCCCGTGCCCAGCGCATTGATGATGGTACAAATTTCATCATTATCGAGTACTTTATGCAAACGGGCTTTCTCGACGTTCAAAATCTTACCCTTCAAAGGCAGGATCGCCTGGAATTTACGGTCACGTCCTTGCTTGGCGGAGCCACCGGCTGAATCCCCCTCAACGAGATAGACTTCACAAAGCGCGGGATCTCTTTCCTGACAGTCAGCGAGCTTCCCGGGAAGGGAGCCGGAATCCAAAGCACCTTTACGCCTTGTGAGGTCGCGTGCTTTGCGGGCTGCTTCGCGCGCTCTTGCGGCGAGGGTCGCTTTCTCAATGATCTTGTTCGCAACACTCGAGTTCTCTTCGAAGAACTTTCCAAGACCCTCATTCACGGCCTGTTCGACCAGACCTTCCACTTCGCTGTTTCCAAGCTTGGTCTTCGTCTGTCCTTCGAACTGCGGGTTTGGGACCTTGCAACTGATGACGACCGTGAGGCCTTCGCGGATATCTTCGCCCTGGACCGAGATGTCGTCCTTTAAAATTTTCTTTTCTTTGCAGTATTGGTTCGTGCAGCGCGTGAGTGAGGCTTTGAACCCCGAGACATGTGTGCCGCCTTCGGTCGTATTGATATTATTCACATAGCTGTAGATATTCTCGGCGTAGCCATCGTTGTACTGCATGGCGATCTCGATCTGGACGCCGTCTTTTTCTTTATCAAAATAGATGACTTTGGGGTGAAGGACGTTCTTGTTCTTATTCGCCTCTTGGACGAATGAGACGATGCCGCCGGCAAATTTAAACTCAGCTTCTTTCTCCTTGCCGCTGCGCTCGTCTTTAAGCGAGATGGTCAGCCCCTTGTTAAGGAAGGCCAACTCACGGAGACGATTTGAAAGGGTGTCAAAATTAAAATCGATGGGAATATCGAAGATTTCTTTGTCGGCCTTGAACGTGACCGTGGTGCCGCTGGTCTTGGATTTTCCGACTGTGGTCAGCTTCGAAGCGGTCTTCCCGCGTTCGAAGCGCATGTGATAGGCCTTGCCGTCGCGGCGCACTTCGACTTCCAGCCACTCGGACAATGCGTTGACGCAGGAAACACCGACGCCGTGCAGACCGCCGGAGACCTTGTAGGATTTCTTATCGAATTTTCCGCCCGCATGAAGAACGGTGAGTACGACCTCGACGGCCGGTTTTTTCTCGGTCTTGTGGATATCGACCGGGATGCCGCGGCCGTTGTCGGTGACGGAAATACTGTTGTTGGAATGAATGGCGACTTGGATGTGGTCGCAGTGTCCGCCCAGCGCTTCATCGACGGAGTTGTCCACGACCTCATAGACGAGGTGGTGCAGGCCGCGCGTTCCGACGTCCCCGATATACATAGCCGGGCGCTTGCGGACAGCCTCCATGCCGCCGAGTACCTGGATACTCTTCGCGCCGTATTCTTCAGCCGCCTCTGCCGTCTGCACTGTCTTGGCCATTAAATCTCCCCTATCCTAAAATGAATTCCTGAAATCTTATCTTTTCCGAATGCCGTTTTCAACTGTTTTAAAAGAATTCTTTTGCGCATCGTCATTTCCTGCAGCCAAGCGGAGGAGTCCACGAGCACCGTCAAAACGGTTTTTCTGAGTGATGCGGGGTGCGTGTGCCCGGCGGCGTTGCCTGCAATTTCTTTCCACCGCGCCTCGACATCCTCTTTTGTTAAGGTCTTTCCGGTCTCAAGGCGCTCAAAAACCGACTTGACGATATCCCCGACCGAGGTTAGCTTTCCGCTTCCGCGGGTCATGTCACCTGCATCGGCAGGACGATGTAAGTGTAATCGTCCCCGCATTTGATCACTGCGGGCTTTTCTGGATCTACAAAACTAAACCTCACACTTTCTTCCTGCACGTTCTTAAGCACGTCGATCAAAAAGCTAGGGTTAAATCCAATCACAAACTCGCCACCTTTATAATCTACCTCTAACTCCTCGCGCGCCTCACCCAATTCTGGGGTGCTCTTGGTAATGATCATCCGGTCTTTAATAATGTTTATTTTCACTGACTGGGAATCCTGGCTCGTCAGGATGCTCGCACGCCGTGTTGCTTGTAAAAAATCTTGGGTATTTAAGTTTACTTCTTCTTTTGTTTTTTTTGGGATGACTTGCTCGTAATTTGGATATTCCCCCTCTATCAAACGAGAAGTAATTTGTAATTGGCCTAGGTTTATTAAGAGTTGGTTTTCTTTAAAATAAAAAAGAACATCCCCCTCATCACCTAAGTTACGATTTAATTCTTGGATCGTTTTCATTGGGATAATAACGTCTTTTTTTAAACTTCCCAGATCTGGTAGGTCTTTTTGAATAATAGCTAATCTCCGTCCATCTGTCGCAACTAACTTTAAAGCTTTATCTTTAAAACTAAAAAGAATTCCATTTAAAATATAACGGGTTTCATCATGACTCATCGCAAAAGAAGTGAGTTGAATCATATTTTTCATTTTCTTTTGAGGAATTTTTACAAAGTCCCCTGATTTTGTACTTGCCGGAACTTCGGGTAATTGAGGAAAATCTTCCCGAACCAATCCTATCAACTTAAAATAACTTTTCCCAGCCTCAATACTAACCGATTGCCCTTTTTTTAAAGAAATATGGATCGATGCCTCATTTGGAAGTTCTTTAATAATCTCGCTGAATTTACGCGCCGGGACCGTAAATGAACCCTCTTCAATAATTTCACCCTCCACCTTCATTGAAATCCCAATTTCCAAATCCGTCGCCGTTAAGCGTATCTCATTCTTTTTAGCCTCTATTAGAATATGAGAAAGTATGGGCAGAGTATTTTTTGAACTAACAGCGTTCTGCACGATCTGAATACCCTTTAAAAGACTGTCTTTAGTGGTGTGTATTTTCAAGTTATCCCCCTCTGTTCTATCTTTTTAATTAATTAAAGAGAAAAATAGTCTTAATCGTAGTCCTTGTGAATTCTGTGTTATAACCATAACTTATTATATTTTAATAGGTTATAGATTTAACAAACTGTGGATAAATACCGACTTACCCACAGAGAGCTCATTTTTTAATGTCAAACATCAACTTATCCACAAGAGATTTTGTCTTAGGTTCCCTCTTCACATCTTTCTTAATTTTCTCATAAGCATGAAGGATGGTGGTGTGATCCCGGCCCCCAAATTGTTCCCCTATCTCAGGATATGAATAGGGTGTCATCTCTCTAGAAAGGTACATGGCGATATGTCTTGGGTAAGCCACATTGCGTGAACGACGCTTGGCCGTCATGTCAGATAAGCGTATCTCAAAGTATTCCGCCACCTTCCTCTGAATAAGGTCGACCGTGATCCTTTTTTGATTTTCCACGATCATATCTTTTAAGACTTCTTGGGCGACGGCTTCATCCACTTCCCGACCCACCAACTTCGAATAAGCCACCACGCGGATAAGAGCGCCCTCTAGTTCGCGGATATTGGATTTGATCTTATCGGCGATAAAGGTGGTCACTTCGTCGCGGATATTGAGATTTTCTCTTTCGGCCTTTTTTCGGAGGATGGCGCTGCGCGTCTCAAAATCAGGCGGCTGGATGTCTGTCACGAGGCCCCACTCAAAACGAGAGATAAGACGTTCTTCCATATTAGCGATTTCCTTCGGGGGCTTGTCGCTCGAGACCACGATCTGTTTGTGCGCGTCGTAGAGCGCGTTGAAGGTATTAAAAAACTCCTCCATCGTCGCTTCTTTTCCGCCAATAAAATGAATGTCGTCGATGAGCAGGCAATCCACCGTGCGGTATTTGTCGCGAAACTTCACCGTTGTCCCGGTCTTGATGGCATTGATGAGCTGGTTTGTGAATTTTTCGCTGGTCATGTACAGCACTTTTGCTTGCGGGTTGAGACGCTGCATCTCATGGCCGACCGCCTGCATGAGATGGGTTTTACCAAGACCGACCGGACCGTAAATGAACAAAGGATTGTATGACTTGGCCGGCGCTTCGGCGACCGCCATCGAGGCGGCATGCGCAAAACGGTTCGAGGGCCCCACCACGAAGCTCTCAAAAGTATATTTGGAATTAAGCACGCTCTCATTGGAGGGCATAGGATAGGAAGTGGCTCTCGTGGGTGGCGCTTGCGAAGGTGATGAGACCGCGGTCTGTGTCGAAGGCTGGATTCTAAAACCGATCTGCCCCTCTGTCGTCCCAAGCGCCTCGTTCAAACAGGCAAGGATCATATTCCCGTAGTGATCGACGACCCAATTTTTGTAGAACTCATCCGGGATAGCCAATAAAAGATGGTTGTCGTCGAAGTCCAGAGGTTCGATCGGTTGTATCCAGCGCTCGAAAGCAGGAACCGATAGCTCCTTTTGAAGGGAATCTAGAATTTTGACCCAAACTTGCGCTGCGGTGAGTTTCAGTAAGTTATCCACAAATCAACCAGAAATTAGGATTCAAAAGCACAATTTATTCTTATTACTGCATTATTTAAAACAACTTATATAAAATTAATAGAACAAATATTAATAAATCTAAAACCCATTTTATATTAACATGTTATCCACATGGGCTGTGGATTGTTAAGACAGGAGCGTATTATAACAAGCACCCCCAGGGTTTGCAATGGAATTTAATTTATATTTGACTCGACTGCCCTCTGTGTTATAATCCAACCCTTATGAAGAAAACCCTAACCAATAAATCAGTCATCAAACGTCTTCGCACGCATGGTTTCCGCCGCAAGATGAGAACACAGGACGGGCGCGCAGTGCTTCGTCGCCGCCGGCAAAAGGGACGCAAGAAGCTGACCGTTTAGCCGGTATTGTAGGGTTATGGAACATTGGTTGTCGCTCAAAGTTCTGGAATCCCCTCTGCCTGATCCGATAAAGCGCCCGCCGAAGGTGTATATCTCGATCCCGAAGAGTACGGTAAAAATGGCAGTCATGCGCAACCGTTTGAAGCGGGTCCTGCGTGAAGCGGTGAAGCGTGATTCTTTTTTTGAGAACAACAAAATATACCGGCTGAGAGTGACCAGTTTGCCGAAAACGGTGGATCTGAGAACGGCCCAAAAAGTTCTGGGAGTAGTGCATGCTTAAAAATTTACTGATATCCCTGGTGCGTTTTGTTTCTCTGGCTTTCCGTGCCCTCGGCTGGCGTGCCTGCCGGTTCTACCCCACCTGCTCAGAGTATTCGATAGAAGCATTGGGGCGTTTCGGCAGTCTAAGGGCGGCTCTTCTGAGCTTTGCGAGAATTTTACGCTGTCAACCTTTCTGCCTGGGCGGCTTTGACCCGTTGCCGAAAGAAAAGTAATGGAAAAAAGAACCCTTATCGCACTTGCGCTGTCGTTCATGGTGCTAGGCTTCTACCCTCTCGTTTTACAGAAGTTTTACCCCGACTACTACAATAAGAAGGCCGTTTCGTCGCCCGTAAAACAAGGTGGCGCTGCTGCCGTCCCGGGTCATGTGTCTGATAAATTTATTAAAGCGGATAACTTTCTTCCTGAGGAGGATCTAGCGATAAAAAATTCCGCGCTTGCGCTGGTGTTTAATAAAAAAGACGGTGGCATTCGTGAGGCCGGGTTCCCCCGCTTCATTGATTCGGAGACGTCCAGGCCTATACAGTTTATTTCATTGAAGAGCATTGGTGTTTCGACAGGAGCGCTTTTAGCGACGAGCGGCTCGGATTCAGCGATGGTGACAGATTTTTCTGGAGAGGCGAGTGGCGACAGCGCTTCTTTTTCCGCCCGTGCTTTGGGTGGCAAGATTGGTGTTACAAAATCTTTTTCATTTGATGGAGATTCAAGCGGAAAGCTCCTGATTCGCCTGGAAAACATGACGGACGCGCCGACGGAGCTTAGCTATGAACTGATCGTCGGTTCGGGTATTCTTCCCCGTCATTCGATCGACGCGCAGTACATCGAAGCAAACTTTTTTTCGCAGACAGGCGAAAAGAAGATTCTGAAGCATGTGAAGGAAAACCGAGTCGGAAAGCTTGTGGCAAGCGGCGCTCCCGTTATATGGGCTGCCGTGAAAGACAGGCATTTCTCTATCATTATGAAGCCGGAAGATGCCGGCTCGTTTACCGGTCTTGTGCGTGGTCTCGGCGCGCATGATTTTGCCGCTTCTCTTGTTTCTCAGAAGATCACGATTCAGCCCAAGAGTGCTGTCGAGCAGGCATTTCTGCTTTATATCGGGCCCAATGAGATCGAGCCTTTGGAAAAACTAGGACTCGGCGACCTCGTTAATTTTGGAAAGTTCGATATGATTGGAAAGCTATTTGTCGGTGCTCTGGAGCTTTTGCAGAAACTTTTCCGGAATTATGGCCTATCAATAATCGTCCTCACAACCCTTATCAATCTGGTGCTCTTTCCGCTCACGCGCGTGAGCTATATGTCCATGAAGCGCATGCAGCTCATTCAGCCGCAGATGAACAAGTTGAAAGAGCATCACAAGAAAAACCCAGAAAAACTGAACAAAGAAATGATGGAGCTTTATAAGAAGCACAAGGTGAACCCATTCGGCGGTTGTTTGCCGATGGTAATCCAAATACCAATTTTTATCGCTTTGTATGTCGCGCTTTCCAAATCCGTGATCCTTATCAACTCTCATTTTCTTTGGGTCAAGGATCTTTCCTCGCCCGATCGCGTCTACCTTCCATTTACGTTGCCTTTCCTCGGTAATTCTATCCACCTCCTTCCGCTTCTTATGTGCGCTGCGATGGTGATCCAGCAAAAATTTACGCAGATCAAGATGAGTGGCCAGGATCCCGCGATGGAAGCACAGCAAAAAATGATGGCCGTGATGATGCCGGTCGTGTTCGGGTTTGTATTTTATCAGATGCCTTCCGGCCTAGTTCTTTACTGGTTAACGAACACCGCGCTGACGCTTTCCTACCAGTTGCGCCTAAAGAATATGACGCTGGCCGCTTAAGGCGGTCCTCTCTTTAAAAGATTTATGCCTGTTATCACTGAGACGAAATATGACGTGATTGTCATTGGTGCCGGCCACGCGGGCTGTGAGGCCGCTCTGGCTTCTGCCCGCATGGGCGCCAAGACCTTGATGCTTACAATGAACCTGGATGCGGTCGCGCAGATGTCCTGCAATCCCGCGATAGGCGGTATCGCCAAAGGCCATATCGTTCGCGAGATTGATGCTCTCGGCGGCGAGATGGCGAAAGTCACCGACTCAACGGGTATTCAATTCCGCATGTTAAACACCTCCAAGGGCCCCGCTGTGCGTGCGCCACGAGCGCAATGCGACAAGCGCATGTACGCGATGACGATGAAGAATGTCCTCGAAAGCCAGCCGAATCTTGATTTAAAACAAGGCGAAGTAAAAGAAATCATTACAAATGGAAACACCGTTGAAGGCGTCGTCACATCGATCGAAACGATCTACCATTCCAAAGCCGTTATCATCACGACCGGAACTTTTCTAAATGGCCTTATCCATATTGGTGACGTGACTTTCGGCGGCGGTCGCGCCGGTGACAAAGCGTCTCATGGATTATCGGGTTGTCTCACCGCTCTAGGATTTGAGATCAAGCGCTTGAAGACCGGCACTCCCCCGCGTTTGAACGCGCGTACGATCGACTTTTCAAAATTAGCGCCGCAACTTGGCGACGAACTCCCCTCCCCTTTTAGTTTTCAAACAGAAAAAATCACCCAAACACAGCTGCCTTGCCACATCACATTCACCAATGAAAAAACGCATGACATCATCCGTGAGAATATTCACCGCTCTCCCCTATATTCCGGAAAAATACAAAGTCGCGGGCCCAGGTACTGTCCCTCCATCGAAGATAAAATATTTCGCTTCGCCGATAAGAAGAGGCACCAGCTATTTCTGGAACCTGAGGGTCGTTTTACTCAGGAAGTTTATATCAACGGACTATCAACAAGTTTTCCACAAGATATTCAAATAAAATTAGTAAATAGCATAGAAGGTCTTGAAAATACTGAACTTATGAGATTTGGATATGCCGTAGAATACGACTTTTGCCCGCCGACCCAGGTGTATGCCACCCTCGAAACCAAGCGGATAGAGAACCTTTATTTAGCGGGACAGATTAACGGAACGTCGGGCTATGAAGAGGCGGCTTGTCAAGGCTTGATGGCGGCCATCAATGCAGTTCTTAAGATACGGCATAAAAAACCTTTGATTTTAGGTCGTTCGGAAGCGTATATCGGAGTGCTGATCGACGACCTGGTAACCAATGGCACAGACGAACCTTACCGTATGTTTACCTCCCGGGCAGAGCATCGCTTAGTATTGAGACAAGACAATGCAGATGAAAGACTTATGGAACATGGAAACGCACTTGGGTTGATTCAGAATGACGTTTTTAATCATTTTAAAAGACAGCAAAAATCGATCGAAGGTTGGATAGAAAAGATTCGTTCGACACGATATGAACAGGTGTCGATGGACCAGTATTTACGCCGGCCAGAGACCAATCTTCAGGAAGTTTTAGGATTGATGAACGAGACAATAGGGGATAGCCAGGTTGCTTCCAAGGTTGAAATCGAGATTAAGTACGCCGGATATGTTCAAAGAGAGCTGAATGTAGCCAATCGTCTCAAGCAGCACGAAGAGAAGAAGATTCCTGTAGAGTTTAACTACCAAGAAGTCAAGGGATTGGGGAGAGAGGCGAGGGAGAAGTTAGAGAAGGTAAGGCCCATTTCCCTTGGACAGGCCTCGCGCATCTCTGGTGTCACGCCCTGTGACATTTCACTCCTAGCAATCACCATCGAGAAGTTCAAGCGCTCCAGATAAGCGGTTTCCACGTAGAAACTTCAAATCTGACCGGTATAGCGGGTACGTATTCTCCGGAGGGAGCGCGACCCCCTGGTCGCAGGCCCGGAGGAGAATACGTAGCCGCGTAATAAATGGCACAGAAGCAAGAAATAACATTTGCCTCAAGAAAGTGAATCAGTTACACTGCAAGTAATGACAAAAATTGTTGCGATTTGTAATCAAAAAGGCGGGGTAGGGAAGACCAGCACCGCTGTTTCTTTGGCCTCTGGCCTTGCACTAGAAGGTCGTAAAACCCTCCTGATAGACCTAGATCCGCAGGGCAATGCCACCAGCGGTCTGGGAATTAACAAGACTGAAGTTCAAAAATCTATTTACCACGCACTCTTGGAAAACACCCCATTGGCAGACATATTATTGCCAACCTGTGTCGAGAACCTTCTAGTTGTTCCTGCCAACCAGGACTTGGCCGGGACGGAAGTCGAGCTTGTTGGAGAGTTGGGAAGAGAGGGGAGGCTTCGAAAGGCGCTTGCACAACTAGACCCATCTTTTGACATCGTCATCATTGACTGCCCGCCATCTTTCGGTCTTTTAACCATTAATTCTCTGACCGCGGCACACTCTGTTCTGATTCCGATCCAGTGCGAATACTATGCCTTGGAAGGCTTGAGTCAATTGATGAAGACCATCGGTTTGATTCGCGATAACCTGAATCCCGCGCTTGAAATCGAAGGCATCGTGATGACCATGGCAGATTATCGAACCAAACTAACTCAAGAAGTCATCGACGAGGTGCGAAAGCATTTCTCGGACAAAGTCTATAAAACCGTGATTCCTAGAAATATTCGTTTGAGCGAAGCGCCGGGCTTCGGCAAGCCAATCTTTCTTTATGATAAGGATTCCGAAGGGGCCCGTAAGTACAAAGAACTGACGAAAGAGTTCATTTTAAATAATGCAAGTCATTTATATAAAACGGGTTATGAGAATAAAGAGCAAAATCAAGCATCGATCGTTACGTAGGAGACAAACATGGACAGAAAAGTTCTAGGACGCGGATTAGAAGCGCTGATTCCACAGGTTCCGGCTGATTCTAGAGAAAAAGTTCAGTCTCTCAAATTGGAGCAAATTCAGGCAAGCCGTTTTCAGCCCCGTCTTACCTTTTCAGAAGAAAAAAGTCAGGATTTAGCACGTTCCATTCAGGAGCAGGGCGTCATCCAGCCCGTGTTAGTGAGGATGGTCGATACCGACCGGTATGAGCTTATCGCCGGTGAGCGGCGTTTTCGTGCGGTGAAATCACTGGGTCTTGCCGAGATTCCGGCGATCGTGCGCCGCGTGGCGGATGCCGATGTATTGGAAATGTCCATTATCGAAAATATTCAACGTGAAGAGTTGAATGCCTTGGAAGAGGCCAAGGCCTACCGCCGTCTGGCGCAGGAGTTCGGACACACCCAAGACCGCATCGCCAGCCGCGTCGGAAAAGATAAGACGTCTATATCTAACCTATTGCGATTACTTAACTTACCAGATAAAGTGCAGGAGTATTTGTCGACGAATATGATCAGTTTTGGTCATGCTAAAGCGCTCCTTTCTATCCACGATGAAAAGCGCCAGACGCTGCTTTGTGAGAAAATCGTGAAAAATGGACTTTCTGTCCGTCAAATAGAACAGCTCACCGGGGGCGGAAATCGCAGCCGTGCCAAAGTAGGTGTCAGAAAAGAGCAGGACAATGAACTTCGTTCGATTGAAGAGAGATTGCAACAGACTTTGGGGACCAAAGTACGAATCCATCATGGTAAAAAGCGCGGTAAGATCGAGATAGAATACTACTCTTTAGACGACTTGGACCGCGTCCTGCGGCTCCTGCGGCTCAAATAATCCTTCATTGACAAAAAAGGGCGCCCTGGTCTAAACTGTCCGACACTGTAAGTTTATTAAGCGTCGGCAATTAGATTAAAAAAAGGCCATGGAAGAACCCACACTCGTCATCATCAAACCGGACGGTTTGCTCAAGTCCCTCACGGGGAATATTCTGACCAAACTTTCAGATTCCCATTTGGTCATTATCGCGGCCAAAATGAAGACCGTTTCCCGTGAATTGGCGGAAGAGCACTACATGCACATGAAGGACAAACCTTTTTTTGAAGAGATCGTCCGTTATTTGATGGGAGAGTTTCATACCAAGCGTACGATGGCCTTGGTTTACTATGGCGAAGATGCCATCCAGCGGGTGCGCAAGATTTGCGGCGCAACGAATCCCGAAGAGGCCGATCCGGCCTCGATCCGCGGTGCTTACGGGCGCATTACAACTAAAGGTGTGTATGAGAACGTGATCCACGCATCCTCGAATGCGGTCGACGTTCAACGAGAGATCAAGCTCTGGTTCGAGCCCGACGAGATTCTCATCGATAAACTCTATCCCACCAAAGAAACCACGAAGACGATCAAAACAAGGATCTGGGCTTGACCGTGTTTCAATGATCAAGAGCATGACCGGCTTTGGTCAAGCGGAGCTCAAGTCTTCCCAAGGCAGTTTCCGAGTCGAGCTGAAATCCACGAATCATAAATTCTTGGAGATTTCTAGCCGTGTTCCCGGACATCTGTCGGAGTTTGAGGAAGCGATGCGCCGTGAGATAGGGAAGAAGATACGCCGAGGAAAAATACTTTTATTTGTTTCGTGCCCAGATCCTTCGGTGTTTTCAAGCCGCTTGGTGGTAAATGAAGGTCTCGCGCGCGAGGTTTTTCAGAAGGCCGTTTCTGTTCGCAAGATGCTGAAAATGGAGCGCGTGTCGGATGATGCGCTCTTGCGCGAGGTACTGCGTTATCCGGATGTACTGACGAAAGACGCGTCGACGGACAAGCGTTCGGCATACACGACGAAATTGACGGGTGTGCTTTCGGCGGCGTTGGCGGATTTTGACCGCGTGCGCCAAGCCGAAGGCGCGGCACTACTGCGCGACTTGAAAAAGCGCGTAAATGAAGTGCGTACGGCACTCAGGGGGATTGAAAAAAGACTACCGCTTGCGGCAAAAAGTTTTAAGAAGAGCCTCGAGTTGCGGCTCAAGGATTTTCTGAAGGACAGTGAGCTCGATAAAGAAAGGCTCACGATCGAAGTCGCGCAGTATTTGAAGAGCTCGGATATTTCTGAGGAAGTGACGAGGCTCAACAGTCATTTGGCCGGCATGGAGCGTGCGCTGAAAGAGGCGGGGGAGCTTGGCCGAAAATTAGATTTTATCGCGCAAGAGATGACGCGCGAAACGAACACGATCGGCGCGAAATCATCCGACTCCGTTATCACCGATGCGGTGATACGCGTCAAGTCGGCGATAGAAAAAATAAGGGAGCAGGCGCAAAATGTGGAGTAAATGCGGAGCATTTACGGAATCCGCCAAGCATTGTGGCGGATTGACTCAATCGTGAAAGGCAGACTGTTCGTCATTTCCGCATCGTCGGGCACGGGCAAGACCACGCTCGCGAAGGAACTTTTAAAGAAAGACCGCAAGCTCGTGCAGTCCATCTCCTGCACGACTCGCAAACCCCGCCACAACGAGCGGCAGGGAAAAGATTATTTTTTCGTGACGAAGAAAGAGTTCAAGGCCATCAAGAAGAAAAATGGTTTTTTGGAATGGGCGAACGTGTTCGGCCGTTACTACGGCACGCCCAAAAAGGAAGTGGAGCAGCATCTAAAAAATAAGCGCGATGTGCTTCTTCTGATCGATGTGCAAGGCGCAAAGTCCGTGAAGAAAGCAAAGCCGGACGCGGTGTTTATCTTTCTCGCGCCGCCATCCAAGGAAGAGTTGAAGAAGCGCCTGATACGCCGCGGGACCGAGAGTCCCAAGGAGATCGAGCGGCGTTACCGCGTGGCGACGCGCGAGTTGAAAGAACTGAACGAATTGAGACTTTGTGATTACCGCATCGTGAATCGCGAGATCCCGGTGGCGCGGCAAGTGTTGGAAGCGATCATCCGCGCGGAGAGACAATGAATATTTTATTGGGAGTATCCGGCTCTATCGCGGCGTACAAAGCCTGCGACCTCATTACGGAACTCCGCGACAAAGGTCATTCGGTGCAAGTGGTGATGACGAAGGACGCACATCACTTTGTGACGCCCTTGGCGCTTCAGAGTTTTGCGGGCACGGAAGTCGTGCAGGATTTTTTTTCACTCGAAGGTCGCGTGAAGCCGGTTCACATTGAACTGGCGAAAAAAGCAGACCTGATTTTAGTCGCACCCGCCACGGCGGATATTATCGCAAAGCTGGCGCATGGTTTGGCCGATGACGTGCTCACTTGTTCCGCTCTTGCAAGTGATGCGCCCCTTGTTATCGCGCCGGCAATGAACGAAAAGATGTGGTTTCATGCGGCGACGCAAGAGAACATTGAAAAATTGAAAAAACGCGGAGCGTCTATCGTTGCGCCCGTCGAAGGCCATCTGGTTTGCATGGACAAGGGCATGGGACACTTGGCCGAGAATGCGTCCATCGTGAAAGCTGTCGAGTCAGCGAAACGGAAGTGAGATTGAGATTTCTCGTCACATCGGGACCCACGCAGGAACCGATCGACCCGGTGCGTTTTATTTCGAATCACTCGACCGGTGTGATGGGGAAGAATGTGGCGCTAGAGGCGAAAAAGCGCGGCCACTATGTAGAATGGGTGGAATGCCCCAAGCGCGCGGCCACGGCGCTGGAACTTGAAAAACTTTTGAAGAAGCTCACGCCGAAGTCGGATGTGCTCGTGATGGCGGCGGCCGTGGCGGATGTGCGGCCAGCGGATTTTTCGGGCACGAAGATAAAAAAAGATAAATTGCACGCGATACGGTTGGTGAAGAACCCGGACGTTTTAGCGGGCCTCGCGCGAAAGAAGAAAAAGGGACAGGTTTTTATCGGATTTGGCCTAGAGTCCGCAGACCTTGTGAAGAACGGAAAGACGAAGCTCCGAAAAAAAGGCCTCGAGCTCATCGTTCTTCAGAAAGTAACGAAGACGAACAAGCCGTTCGGTGACAAAGCGGTGGACGCGACGCTGCTGGATGCGAAGGGCGGAATTAAAAGACACGCGGCGATCTCTAAAGCGAATCTCGCGCGCGTGCTGGTGAGACGGGCCGAAGCGCTGTTTGCTTCGAAGAATTTATAAGTTTGGCGCGATGGCCGAGCAGTTAGGCAGAGGTCTGCAAAACCTCGTAGACCGGTGCAACTCCGGTTCGCGCCTCGAGTTTGAAAGAGTTCATGCCGGGGTGGCGGAACTGGCAGACGCACAGGACTTAAAATCCTGTATCCTTCGGGGTGTGAGAGTTCGATTCTCTCCCCCGGCACGGATTTGAGAAGAGTTTTACGGGCAATTAGCTCAGTTGGTTAGAGCGCTTCCTTGACATGGAAGAGGTCACAGGTTCGAGTCCTGTATTGCCCACCATTTTTTAAAAAAGGTAAAATGTCAAAATTAGAAGCTGAACAATACACCGACCTCGACAAGCTGAGGCATAGCTGTGCGCACGTGCTCGCGCAGGCCGTGAAGCGGAAATATCCGCATGCGAAGCTCGGCTTCGGGCCTCCCGTCGATGGCGGCTTCTATTACGACATTCATCTTTCCGAGTCTCTGACCGAAGATGATCTTTCCGCTATCGAGAAGGTGATGGAAGAGATCGTGAAGGCCAATTACCCTTTCGAAAAGAAAATGCTCTCCGCGACGGACGCCCGAAAGATATTCAAAGAAAAGAACGAGGATTTCAAAGTAGAGACCATCGACCAGCTGGAAGGGAAAGAAGACCTTTCTATCGTCGTCGACGGCGACTTCACCGACCTTTGCAAATACCCGCACGCACATTCGACGGGACTCATCAAAGCCTTCAAGCTCACCAGCATCGCCGGAGCCTACTGGAAAGGCCAAGAGGGCGGGCCCGTGATGCAGAGAATTTACGGCACGGCGTTCCCATCAAAAAAGGAACTCGACGAACATCTCAAATTGCTTGAAGAGGCGAAGAAGCGTGATCACCGCAAGGTCGGCAAAGAGCTCAACCTTTTCATGTTCACCCCGCTGGCAGCGGCCTCGCCGATATTCAAACCCAAAGGCACCATCATCTACAATCTTCTGCAGGAATACATCCGCAGCCTCTATCAGCGGGAGGGCTACCAGGAAGTCATCACTCCGCAGGTTTTCGACGTGGAGCTCTGGAAAAAGTCAGGCCACTACGAAAAATACAAAGATAATATGTATTTCACGATGGTCGAAGAGAGAGAATGCGCGGTCAAGCCGATGAATTGTCCCAGCCACACGCTGATCTATGCGTCGGAGCTGCGCTCGTATCGTAATCTTCCCATCCGTATCGCTGATTTCGGACGCCTACACCGCTATGAGCGCTCCGGTGTCACGGCGGGTTTGACCCGTGTACGCACCTTTTCGCAGGACGATGCCCATATTTTTTGTCGTGAAGACCAGATCGGTTCGGAGATCGCGGGCGTCTGCCGCATGATACGCGAGGTCTACACAACTTTCGGATTTCCAGAATGCAAAGTGTTCTTGTCGACTCGCCCCGAAAAGAAAGTGGGTTCGGATGAGACTTGGGACAAAGCAGAAGCCGCGCTTGAAGAGGCAGTGAAAGCCAACGGCCTTGCATTTACTGTGAATGCCGGCGATGGCGCGTTCTATGGACCGAAGATCGATTTTGTCGTGCAAGATGTGCTTCAGCGCGATTGGCAGCTTGGCACCATCCAACTTGATTTCAACATGCCGGAGCGCTTTGGTCTCGAATTCAGAAACGCGGAAGGCGGCGTGTCACGGCCGGTCATGATTCACCGCGCGGTGCTCGGTTCTCTTGAGCGCTTCATGGGGATACTTATCGAGCATTACGGCGGCTCGTTTCCCGTCTGGCTTTCGCCGGTACAGGTTTCCGTAATTCCCGTCGCTGAGGCGCATGAAGCGTATGCCTCTGAAGTAAAAAAATCACTCGAGCAAGCGGGTGTTCGTGTCGAGATCCAAAGCTCGGACGACAGATTGGGCAATAGAATACGTAAAGCTCAAAATGAAAAGATTCCCTACATGCTCGTCGTGGGAGAAAAAGAAATTCAGTCACAAACAGTCGCGGTCCGCTCGCGCTCC
>JANNFA010000039.1:0-4223 GCA_031379345.1 Candidatus Omnitrophota bacterium
ACCTGTCCGCGGCCCGGAGGAGAACTCATTGGCGACGCTGAGGATTAGGAGCGCTCGAAGCGGTGCATGTCGTCGTAGAGACGCTTGATGTCGCCGTCGGCAGAGCGGGCGACCTGACTGCAGATGAAAAGCAGGATGGAAAATTGCCAGCAATCTTCGGGCGCAGCAACGAGGCCTGTGTGCACATTCTCGGCGTTCTGAAGTTCTTTCTTGAAGTGCTCGATGGAACGCGAAAGACCTCCCTCATGCACGTCCAAGGAGTAGCTCTTGTTGTTATAACGCAAGCCGGGAAATTGAACGCCGCGTACCAGTAAAAAACTTTTGAATAATTCCTCGTTCACGCGCATGTCTTTTTCGAAATCAAATCCCTCGAATTGCGGCGCATTATGAGGAAGCACGATCGCGGGTTTCTCTATGAGGATCTCGCCGCGCCGCACGGCCGTGTCGCCCTTATTGATGGAGGATTCCGAAAGACAGATATACGGCAAATGGGTGACGTTGTAAGTCGAAAGAGGCAGCACACGCGGACGGATGATCTCGGTCTTGCGAAGCGCCTTGTTCCAGATCTCGTTAAAGTCCATATTCCAATACCGGCTTCTGGGTCTTCACCGGATCCTTGTAGAATGCTTTCATTTCGTCGATCAACTTCTGCACATTGAGCCCCAAAGAATCGTCTTTGTATTTTGCAAGATACCCAACCGAGGTCTTATAGAGCCCTTTCGCGCCGGAATGGACCCCGCGGTCATGCTGGTATAAAGAAGCGGCGGCCTGGATCACGCCTTTGTATAGATCACGCCACTTGTCATCGGAGGGTGTCTTGAGCCACAGGTCCTCGATGACCTCATGGCATTCAAAATACTCTTTTTCGTTGAAAAGGTGAAGCCCCTCGAGAAAACGCGGGTCTGTCTTCTTCAAACGCCCCCCATTCCCCCCTCTTTAATTAAAGAGGGGGGTCGAGGGGGGAGTTCTAGTTTTCGCAAGAAATCGTATCCATAAAGCCCCGTATTATGTCCGTCCGACCAGACGATCTGCACCGCATAGCGGCCCACCGGATGAAAGGACTGCGCCGTCGTGCCGGCGGGTATCCACTCGGGCTTGAATCGCCTCTCACCCGTATTCTCATCCACGCATCCGGCACAGGGACAGAGATAACGCAGTTCACGCGCCGAATAACTTATTTTCACGCCGTCGTTCCAAGTGATCTCGACGCGTTCTTTCCCGGGTTCGCTGAAAGCGATGGGAATTTTTTTCGCCTCCGACGCCTTGCTCTGGATGCCGAGCTGAAGCGTGAGATTCTTCGCGATATCGGTGAAACTTTTTGCCGCGGCGCTGTCGGGCTGAGAATGCACGACCGGGTCCCCCTCATCCGCTGTCTTACGGATAGTGGTGTTCACCGGGATGCCGCCCAAATAGGCGATACCCAGAGCTGACGCGGCATTCTTGGCGCCGCCGGAGCCGAATATTGCATCATGATTCCCGCAGTGGCTGCAGATGTATTCATTCATGTTCTCGACGATGCCGAGAATCGGCGCATTCAGTTTATCGAACATGACGATGGCCTTCTGCGCTACATTCCAAGCGACGTCCTGAGGAGTAGAAACAATAACAGCACCGGTCACAGAAATAGACTGGCAAAGAGACAGCTGGATATCCCCAGTGCCCGGAGGCAGGTCCACCAAAAGATAGTCGAGCTCTCCCCATTCGACCACTCCGAGAAAATCCTGGATCATTTTATGGAGCATGGGACCCCGCCAGATAACCGCATCATTCGCGGGAACAAAAAACCCCATCGAGATGACCTTGATGCCAAATTTTTCAACCGGGAGAATGCGCTGGTCCTGCATCACCGGCTTTTCTTTGATGCCTAAAATGGTCGGAATGCTCGGTCCGTAAACATCGGCGTCCATCAATCCTACTTTCGCGCCCGTCTTCGCTAGGGCCAAAGCAAGGTTCGCCGACACGGTCGATTTTCCAACGCCGCCTTTGCCGCTGGCGATGGGCACGATGCATTTTACTTTGGGAAGAGTCATAATCCGAAACGCGCATTATCGATACGCGCGAGGCTTTCTTCTTTGTGGTGACGTTCATCCAATCCGATATTGCGGAAAAGATCCGCCACGGACTGGAAGCGCCCATAATCCTCAGTGAATTCGCTTTCAAAGGACTCGTTCTCAAACGCTGGATTCTCTTTCACGAAATGCATGTACTCATGCTCGGCATGGTCTTCGAAATCGGCATTCAATCCATAACTCCAGGCGGGCTTCATGACATATAAAAGCCAGCTGACATGGTAATAAAAAAAGGCCATGAACTGCGGAAGAATGAGATAAAAAAAGAAGTTTTCCCGGACGGCCTTTTTTTGAGTCATTTCCTCCAGGATCAGAAGATGCCACTGCTCATTGTCCTGCTGGGCGCGGCTTTCCCGGATAAAGTCAAAAATACGCCGTGCGAAACGAGGGGCCGCATAGGTATGCGTCATCGCAATATAAGCGACATGCTCCCAAGACTGGTAAGGCACGCGGGCGATGACTTCTAGGACCTTAAATTTGGACAGGGTACGCCGTTTGCCGTAAAACAGGTCCATCCAGATAAACAGGAAACGAGCCAAAAGGCCGTATTTACGCCTTGGGCTTCCAAGTGTTATTTCTTGTTCCGATTTAAGAGTTTCAAGCTGAGTGAGCATCTGCTTATCTTATCACTTATCTACCGTTTTTTCTTGCAAATTGGGAGGTCATGCCCTATAATCCCCTTATGAAGCAATTCAATCGAATTTCCAACCTAATGGCCGTAAAAGCAGCGTTCGCCAGTGTATGGCAGACGCCTGTAGCGCTTTGTCATTATTCGACGAAGCGACCGGGGTCAGGGTTGAGAGGAGATTGGTTCTCAAGGTAAGCTAGAAGTAAAAAAACCAAATTTCAATCAACCCACTGACCCAAAGTCAGTGGGTTTTTTGTTTTGGTTAAAACGACAACAAGGAGGCATACATGATAGGAACCATGGCAAGCGGGAGTCCGCGACGGACAAAGCGGTCGCGTCATCCCGTAAAGCTCACGGCTCTCCTCTATTTGAAGGAGGCGCTGATTCGTGAGCAGTACGAGAAATGTGCCGAAATTGTGGAAGCGGCGAAGGAGTTTGGCGCACAGGCCTTCGAGATCCAGGACCTGCTCGAGGACCCAAGGCGCAGTCCCAGTTAACGCGTAGATTAAGATGGGAAGATGGGGACGCATAACTAAATTATTTTAAAAAGATGGTCTTTTTAAAATAATTTAGTTATGTGTCCCAAGTTCACGGCGGCTCATTTTTTTAGGTGCGCTGTGGTAGAATCAGCGCCATGCAACCCCTGTCTGTTAACGAACCCTCCTTTCTTTTGGCTTACCTCTTCAAGGAGCTCTCTTCTCTCAAGAAGACGCGGGTGAAACAGATGCTGAAATTCGGCTCTGTCCAGGTGAACGGCGAGATCATCACCTCTCATAGCCACACGCTTAAAAAGGGCGACAAAATCTCCTTCCTCGGTAAAAAAGAAGCGACCGCCGAACGCGAGAAAACCAGGCTTCCCTTTCGCATCGAGTATGAGGATGAGGACGTGATGGTTGTGGACAAGCCATCCGGGCTTTTGACCGTTAGCACGGAAAGTGAAAAAGAGTACACGCTCTATTTCGCGGTGACCGCCTATGTGCGTACCGTACAAAAAACGTCGCGGGTCTTTATCGTGCACCGTCTTGACCGCGACACCTCAGGTCTGCTTGTCCTCGCGAAAAACATGCAGGCAAAGCTCTTCCTTCAATCGAATTGGGACCAAGCAGTTAAAGAATACACTGCGGTGGTCGAGGGACGTCCGCGTTCAACCGAAGGCACCATCCGCTCGAGCCTCGCAGAAGATAAATTCAGACGCGTCTACAAGACAGGCGAAAAAGGGGCGAAAGAATCCATTACGCATTACCGTGTCATCAAATCGAACGGAAGTTATTCTCTTTTGGAATTAAGCCTGGGGACGGGAAGAAAAAACCAGATACGCGTGCATCTTGCGGATGAAGGAACTCCGGTGGCGGGAGATTATAAATACGGAGCAGCAACCGACCCTATCGGACGCATGGCGCTTCATGCGTCATTCCTGTCCTTCCCTCACCCCACCAATGTCGAGAAAACGCTGGCCTTCAAATCTCCTGAACCGTCGGATTTCACGGCTCTATGCCGCCTTTAGACCTTCTGGCTCATTTCTGTCT
>JANNFA010000040.1:0-5655 GCA_031379345.1 Candidatus Omnitrophota bacterium
TGACCGGGGTTTTTGAGTTTTTGGGAGCGGTGGGCGTGTGGCTACCCAAACTTAGACGCTTGGCGGGTGCCTGCCTGATGCTGATGATGTTGGCGGTGCTTCCGGCCAATATCTACTCGGCCATCCACCGAGTAGATTTCGGCGGGCACGTAAACGGTCCGGCTTATCTGTGGTTTAGGGTGCCATTTCAATTTTTTATCATCGCCTGGATTTATTTGGCGACCCAACGGCGAATTTCGAATAGCGTGCCAGGAGGTGCCGGATGGTTAAAATAATCTTTGGCTTGGGTGTGGCGATGCTCGTTTTGGGTTGGTGGGTGACGCAAAACACGCGCGCGTTCAAAAATTCACCTCTGCGGGCCGAGGCGAGAGTGGAATCACGCAAGGAAGGTGAAAGGACTGCCGATAGACAGATAAAACCGGCAACACTTTCTCTTCTTTATACCCATGAGGGCAGAGAGTATCGACCCAATGTGAATGCACTTGATACGAATTGGTCTACCCTAAAACCAGGGGACGGTATTCGCCTTGTTCTTTTACCCTCCGATCCGACGCGCTTTGTCCCCGAAGCCTCACTTTTACAGTCCGGCAAGGGCTCGTGGCTATACACGATCTTCTTTGTGATCGGATTTCTGCTTATTGGGCTTTCGCAAGTTCTAAGAACTCACACATAGGCATGAAATCTTCTTTTGTTGATTATGTAGTGAGTGATCTTTTTTTTGACGTCGAGGGTGTGCGTGCTCGGGCAATGTTCGGCGGGCATGGCATTTACAAAGACGACTTGATGTTCGCCATCATCGTCGACGACGAGCTTTATTTCAAAACTGGGGATACGAACCGGAAAGATTTTGAGTCGGCGGGTTCGGAGCCCTTTGTTTACCAGGCCAAGGGCAAAAAACGGGTCACGATGTCTTATTGGAAGCTTCCCGCCAAGCTCATGGACGACCGCGACCTTCTTTTGGAATGGATGGAGAAGGCCGTCCTCGTGGCCCGCTCCGCCGCTAAAAAGAAATCACACACCTGAACCCTTAAGCGGGGAGAGGGGTACGTGATATACTCAAAGGCATGGCAGAATCGAGTACGATAAAAGGCGTTGCCTACCGTTACCGCTTGCGTTCATTCCGGACCGGAATGATTCTGATATAATGGCGCAATGAACCCAACACCCGGACCTCTTTCGATCATTTCTGCCGTTGTTGCGCCGGCACTGCTTATTCTGGCCTGTAGTTCGCTTATCACCACCACCGCCAATCGCTTAAGTTTACTGCTCGACCGTGTCCGTCAACTCACTCACGAAATGGAAAAACTGCTGGCAGAGCATGCCGGCGAAAACAAACGCGCCTTCATCGCAACACAGCTAGGCCGCGGCGCGACTCGGGCCCGGCTCCTTCAGCGTACTCTTGCCACACTTTACCTCGCGCTAGGCTCCTTGATCCTGACAAGTGTTTGTGTCGGACTGAGTTCGGCGATTCTTCTTCACCCTAGCATTATTGCCTCTATGGTGCTGCTATCCGTCACGTTTCTTTTTTATGCGAGCACGCTGCTCATCCGCGAGTCTCGCATCGCACTGTCTGCTGTCAACGCAGAGATGGATTATGTTGGAAGTTTGATCGCTCAACATTAGGCCGGATGACACCTGAATGATGTTTGCTCTTAAGATTGTTTTGGCAGCTAGCTTGATCTCCTTCGCCTCGTGGTTATCGGGGCGAAAGCCCGTGCTGGCTGGATTCATTATTGCTCTCCCGCTTTCTTCGCTTCTCAGCCTCGCGTTCTCCTATTGGGAATATCGCGACATGGACAAGCTCAACACCTACGCCAAGTCCATCCTGATAGCGGTGCCGCTTTCGCTCGTTTTTTTCATTCCGTTTGTGCTTAACAAATGGCTCAAAATGGGTTTTGCCGCAACGATGATCTCTGCGATAGGTCTCCTTGCTATCGCTTACTTTGTCCACACAGCACTTTTTAAATCCATCTAACGGGGACTGCCAAGGAAAAAAATGATAAGGAGATACCAATGAAACGTTTCATGATTTTGGGTGCAATGGCCATGTCGTTTTGCGGTTCTGCTCTTGCAGCGTCCGAGGGGTGCGTCGTCAGCGGAGTTCTTGGGGAGGTGACCGTCATGCGCGAGGGGCAGTCCATGCCGATCAAGCAGGGGGACGCCTTAAAAAAGGGAGACTCGATACAAACAAGCCCAGCCTGTCAGGTCGACATGTCGATGAACAGTCTTGCGGCCTGCCGCGTGCTTTCCGGCTCTGAGGTTAAGATCATGGGCTGGAAACAGGAAAATATGTCGCTTAAAGTCGAAAGCGGTAATGTTATTTTGAATTTAAAGGAATTGCCGGCCACCTCCAGCTTCCGAGTGGAAACTCCGACGGCGGTCGCGACCGTTCGCGGGACTCAATTTTGGGGACGCGTCAACCCATCGGGGGACTCCAGCATGACGACATTCGCTGTCCGAAAAGGAAGCGTCGAGATCACCCCTCTTGAAAACACCGGAGCCGCGCCGGTGACGATCACTCCGGGACAAGCCATCGACATTGCTAAGGGCAGCGGTGTTTATGCAGTGCGGGACGCTCTCCCGGAAGAAATGGCCGCCATGGAACAGGCCGACCAAATATCCGTTTAGTGCTACTATCATGAAGGGCGTGGGCAAAGCAGGAGGGTATAAGCACATCTCAAGAAAAATCGGACCGTCTAAGCTGAGAGATTTTTTTACAGAAATCATATTTAAAGTCACTCTCGTGGCCGTGCTGGCCCTGGGGGCTTTGTTTTTTTACGCGGCTCTGCCCCCCTCGCTGCAGAAAATTTCCGTCGAGGGACTGCCCTTAGATCCAAAAGATAGCTCTGAAGCCACTTTCACAGTCAAGAATACAGGGGTGCTCCCAGTCTTTGATCTCCAGTGCTTCTACACAATAGCGACCCTCCAAACCGAGGATGGGCTCAGGGGTTCTGCGGGTGAGGCGCCGCTTTTTTTTGAGTCGAAAACTTCCGCATGGCTATGGCCTGATGAAAAACAAGAGGTCAAGGCCACAATCAAAAAACTCAACACCAGCCCGCCCAGCTTTGTGGACATGTCGATCACGGTCCGATATAAACCTGTCTCGAAGCTTTCTTTTTATAAGCGCGAGCAATCTTTCCGCTTCATGACCGCCAAAAAGAAAAACGGCCTGTTGGGTTGGTATGTACAACCGCAAAAAAAAGGCTTCAATTTGGCGGGTCGAAGCTCCGAGGTAGCCAATGCCAAATAATGATGAAAAACGCCGTTTCCTTCGCGAACAGGCCGCGTTTCAACTTGTCTACAGTATCAAGGCGCCTCTTTCAGCCATCAACGAGTTTGGAAGCGCGGAACATAATGCCACTGCGAGCAATTTAAGCGAAGAGGGTCTTCGTCTTTTTACGGATTTTGAGCTTCCGATCGGTGCAGTGCTTCTTCTTAAGTTCAGGTTGATGAAATCTACCGGCGCCCTCACAGAGGAGCATTCGCGTAAAATGGAGCTCGAGGCGGAGGTGCGCTACTCCTCTCATGCCGTCGTAAAGGCGGCTTTCTTCGTCGGGATACATTTCATGCATTTATCTGACAGTGACCGCGCCTTCATCGTCGCGGCGATCGCAGGCTGACTCATCGCGTGGACGAGTCAAGACGCAACAATAAGCGAGGGCGCGCGTCCTTTGCGGTGACCTACCGGGTGCTCGACCCCATCGAAGCGCGTCTGGATTTTGGCGAGGCCGAGCGCGAGGCTATCGCCGAAGACCTGAGTGTGGGCGGCTTGAGCTTGTCCACTTCGCATCCCATTGAGGAAGGCGCGACCGTAGTCGTGAAATTCAGAGCGCTCGATAAAGGCGACGCGGGCGCTGAAAAAAGCTCAAAAAAATTTGAACTCCGCGGCGAGACGCGCTATAGCCGGCATACGAAGGAAAATTATTCCTTCCGGATAGGCCTGCGGTTCAAGAAACTTTCGGAAGCTGAGAAACAATTCATCGAGAGCTGTCTTTGATACAATGGCTAGAGTCTTCCTGTTAACAAAAGGAGTCGTGCAATGAAAAAGATATGGGCAGTGGTTCTGACGGCGGGGGCATTTCTTTCTTTTAATATGGCCGCGCAAGCGGCGTCAAGCGGCGAGATCGAAGCGAGCACAGACAGCACGCTTGAAAGATTCTACCATGAGGTCTCAAGCGGCAAGGATCTTGTGAAGAAGGCCAAGGGCGTGCTCGTATTTCCTTCGGTCATCAAAGCGGGGATAGGTCTGGGCGGGGAATACGGCGAAGGCGCGCTTCAGATCAATGGCAAGACCGTGGACTACTACAATACGGCAGCTGCTTCGATCGGCCTGCAGCTTGGGGCGCAAAAAAAATCCATCGTCATTATCTTCCAAGATGGCGGTGCGCTCGATAAGTTCCGTTCCAGCTCCGGCTGGAAGGCGGGTGTGGACGCGTCTGTCGCTGTCGTCAAGGTCGGGGCGGGCGGGGCGATGGACACCTCCAAACTCAATGAACCCATTCTCGGCTTTATCATCGGCCAGGCGGGCCTCATGTACAACCTTACGCTTGAAGGTGCAAAATTCACCAAAATAGAGCGGTAATAGGGTATTATTTATTGTTTCTAACCTCGGAGAAATCTAAACATGGCGCAAGATTTTGGTCACACGAAACGGCGTATTCAGGAAGCAAAAAAGAAAAAGCGGGAAGAAAAACGGCTTAAAAAGCTAAACAAGGACGTGGCGGCGCCCGCGACCGACGCAAACACGAATGCCGCGCCAGACGCGGATGAAGCGGCCACGGGATGAATTTAAATGACTACATCGAGCCTTATCCGGGGATAAGGGATTTTATTTTTGCGCCGCCAGGGGAGGGATCCTCTCGTACATGGATATTCGCGGCCGATGAAAAGCCGCAAACTATCCTCGATTTTCATTTTTCTTTCCTTATCACCCATGGATGGCAAATTCTTCAAAATGAGCCTGCTCTCATGGCTAAGCGGGCCGGCGCGGACATCTCCGTCAGTGTCTTGAGCCGCGATGACAGCACGCGGGTTGTTTATGAAGTTTCAACCCAATAACAGTAGGTATAAACCCAAGGAGATAATAGATGAATAGCAAGAAGAAACTATTGGTTGCTGCCTCCATCGCAGGCTTGATGGCCGCTTCTTCAACCGCTGCTTTCGCGGGCGCCGCATTTCCGGGCCAGGACGCCGGAAACAAATCGCGCTGTGAGATGAATGGTTGCAAAGGGGCTGGTTCATGCAAGAGCATGAAGAAGAGCTGTTCGGGTAAAGGCTCTGACCATGCTTGCGGTGGAAAAAACGCCTGCAAGGGTCAAAATGGCTGCAAGAGCGCTGCTGAAACAGCCGCCGCTGCGGTCGATGGAACTCTCGCCGGAAAATAACAAATCGTTCGCCAGACGTATTATTCTCCGGAGGGAGCGCGACCCCCTGGTCGCAGGCCCGGAGGAGAATAGTACGGATGGCGAATAACTTTCTACCTATTACGGGGGAACCATGTTTAATTGCAGCGAGACGGTGAAGGGGAAAGGAGCAATCGCTCTTTTGGCTCTAAGGCTTGTTGCCGGCCTGGCTTTTATTCAGCATGGTTGGCCTAAATTCCAGCACGCAACCACCTGGATGGGCGACGCTCTTCCAGCGTGGCTGCAATTTTTG
>JANNFA010000102.1:0-7028 GCA_031379345.1 Candidatus Omnitrophota bacterium
GCGATGCTTTTAGCTCGCATCGACCGCCTCGTGTTCGGCGCCCGCGAGAAAAAAACCGGCGCCTG
The DNA here is from genome assembly GCA_031379345.1 of Candidatus Omnitrophota bacterium. Classification (GTDB taxonomy): domain Bacteria; phylum Omnitrophota; class Gorgyraeia; order 2-02-FULL-51-18; family 2-02-FULL-51-18; genus JAHFFM01. The sequence continues at coordinate 66 of JANNFA010000102.1, forward strand.
CGGTTCCGTAATCCACCTGATGGCCGATGGAAAATGGAATCATACGTTTCGCATCGAAGAGGGTCTGCTGGAGTTCGAGTCGGCGGCTCTCTTGCAGGAGTTCTTCAAGCGCAAACGGCGGCCGGATAACCCGCAGGTAGAATCCGGTTGAGCGTGTTATAATCCTTCGCATTGGAGAGGTGCGTGAGCGGCTGAAACGGCACGCCTGGAAAGCGTGTGAACCGAAAGGTTTCGAGAGTTCGAATCTCTCCCTCTCCTCCAGTTTATAGCCACCATTTATAGCGTAGACAGATTTATTCATTTCTACGCAGGTCTAAGTGCACATAGACTCTTTCCGGGTATATTTTTTCCGTCTAGCTCTTGAATGCGTAAGAGCAGGCGTGTAATCTAGTTACACACCTTTTTAAAATGGGTTGTAGGGGAGATCGGGATGAAAACACTTAGATTTGTTTCCTTTTTTTTAGCATCCTCTTTAGCATTTTTGCCTACCTTTTCTTTAGCCGCTTCCGCCAAAGGGGAGTTCCATTCGGAGGATCGATTCGCTGCGGCGGGCAGACCTGTCTCATCGTTTAAAGAGTCCTACATTCAGAATTTGAGATCGATTCAGGAAAAAAATCATCTACAGTTTTTGCAGGAAGAGCTGAATTCTCGAGCCCGTCACGGAAGATCACAAACCGTGGATCCAAAGGCGAAGCCGATCTATCTCGGGATCAACGAAAACCAGAAAGCCAGCCCTCTGGGCCTTGTGGCAAGTTATCCCGACGATCCGACCTTGGCGAACCAAGCTTTTACCTATGACCAAGCGTTGGCTGGAATTTTAATGCTCAAGCAAGGCGATCAACAGGGAGCTAAAAAAATATTTGATTTCTATAATTCTCAATGGGACGGCGATGGTTTCTGGACGGTTTACAATACTCAAAGTATCGAGGGTGCCAAGGTTGAAAATGAAAAGATCATGGGTCCAAGCGCTTGGATTGCGCTATTTGCCCTTCAGTATCATTCAAAAACGGGTGACGCCAAGGGCCTTGATCTAGCCACAAAGATTGGCAAGTGGATAAGCGGTCTGCCCCATCGGGATGGAGGGGCGGCGATGGCAAGCGGCGGTTTCTTTTCAAGCATATTTTCGGTTGAAAACAACCTAAGCAGCTACGCCATCTTAAAAATCCTATCCTCAAAAGCAGCGACAAAAATAGACCGTCAATTCTTCTCAAGTGAACTCCAAGGCGTGACAAGCTGGCTTAAAACTCAGGCCTATGATTCGGCGGCGGGACTTTTTAAGCGCGGTGCCTATGGCGATCCGCTTAAATCGCTGGACACCAATTCTTGGGCAATTTTGGTGATAGGCCCGTCCAACTTGAAAAAAGACTTTGGCATCGATGTTGATACGCTGGTTTCGAACATCGAATCCACTTTTGCCGTGCAACCGGACGGCAGTTTCGGGCAAGACGCTTTGACGGCCAAGGGTTTCGACTTCTCGGATTCTGCCAATGCGGCTTTTATCGGCCGGCCAGGGCTAAGCTGGGTGGAAGGAACGAACCATATGGTCGACGTGTATAAAAAACTCGCGAGTTACTTTTCAAAAGGAGCGGCTCGCGATGACTCAAAATCGGCTTACTATGCGACCCGCGCGGATCATTTTGCCGGGCAAAATTCAAATAACAGTATTTCGCGGAACGGCACACTCAGCTATTCTTATGCGGATACGGCGGGTGCAAAAATGTTTTTAGACAATGGAAATTCAAGAACAGCCTCGGGTCCTTCGGTCGCTTCCAGTGCTTGGGTTTATTTTTCCAACTATGGATTCAACCCTCTTTCTTGATAGAATAGGGGTTGATGGAATCCAAACCTTATCTCGTCATCGCCCGCAAGTACCGCCCGCAGACCTTTGACGACGTCGCGGGTCAGGAACCGGTCGCAACGACTCTTAAGAACGCTATCCAATTAAAAAAAACAGGCCATGCCTATCTTTTTACGGGCCCGCGCGGGGTCGGCAAGACCTCGATGGCGCGTATCTTCGCAAAGGCATTGAACTGCAAGGATGGTCCGACCATCGCTCCTTGCGGAAAATGTATCGCTTGTCTGGAGATCGAGAACTCCCGCGCCCTGGATGTGCTTGAAATCGACGGTGCGTCCAATCGTGGTATTGATGAGATACGCGCGCTTCGCGACAACGTGCGTTTCGCGCCTTCTTCCGGCAAGTTCAAAATATATATCATCGACGAAGTCCACCAGATCACGGGTGACGGTTTTAATGCGCTTTTGAAGACGCTCGAGGAACCGCCTGCGTATGTAAAGTTCATCTTTGCCACGACCGCCGCGCAGAAAGTGCCGGCCACCATCCTGTCGCGCTGTCAGCGTTTTGATTTCCGGCGCATCCAGACCGAGTGTATCGTCGAAGTGCTGAAGGATGTCTGCAAGAAAGAGAAGATCAAGGCGGACGAAGAGGCGCTCTATGTCATCGCGAAAGCCGCCGATGGCAGTCTGCGCGACAGCCAAACCATCCTTGACCAGATCGCGGCTTCGAGCGAAAACAAGATCACGCGCGCCGATGTGATCCGCTCCCTGGGGGTGCTTGAAGAGGAGAGCCTGGTGTCTCTGACCGAGTCACTGGCAAAAAAAGACGCCAAGGGTGCGCTCAAGGCGCTGGATGGCATCCTTTCCGACGGAAAAGAGCCGACCCTTTTTGTTGAAAAAATGATCGAGCATGCCCGTAACCTTCTTTTTGTGCAGGTGTCGCCGGAGCTTTTGGAGTTGGTCGATTCGACCGAGGCCTACAAAAAAAACCTTTTATCGCAGAAGGACCTATTTAGCCGCGATGAGCTTTTCTATTTTTTCAGCGTGATGATGCATACTCTGCAGACCCTGCGCCGATTCGAACTAAAACGCATCCCGCTTGAGATCGCACTCATCAAGATCGCTTCGCGCGTTCCGATGCAGGACCTCGCCGAGGCCCTTGCCGCCTTGAAAACCGTCGAAAAAAAAAATGATTTAAAACAACCGGTGCAGGTTGTTTTAAATCACCCTGAGCAAGGCGCGCAGCGCCGTGTCGAAGGGCCCAGCATAGTCTCGGCACCCAAACGTGCTATCCTGAAAAAAGAGACCGAAGACGAAGAGCTGCCGCCTTCGGATGCGGAGATCGTTCCAACCGCCTCCGCTCGTCCCGAAAGTTCAGTCTCATTTGACTCCGTGTGGTCCGAGTTTGTGCAATCCGTAAAGAGCGAGAAAATATCTGCCGGCTCCTACTTGGCGGAAGGGGAGCCCGGGATCTTTGTGAATGGCCGCGCGATGGTCTGCTTTCCTGAGCGGCATATTTTTCTCAAAGAATCACTCGAGATGACCGACAACAGGCTCTTGCTCGAGAAACACCTTTCCAAGATCCTCGGCCGTCCGGCGCTTATCGGGTTTGAGCTCGTCCATGAGATCGAAGGCGCTTCAGAAAAAGTTTCTTCCTCGGCGCCCGTCACCGCGCCTGCTCCGCCGGACCCTACCATCCAGTCCGCCATCAACCTATTCGGCGGGCGTTTGATCCAGTAGATGGCTTATCCTGAGTCGATGGTGCAGTTGATCGAATCGTTTGCCCGGCTTCCCGGAGTGGGGAAGCGCACGGCCGAGCGTTTCACGTTGTTCATCCTTTCCGCCTCACGCGAAGAAGTGAATGAAATGGCGCGCCTTCTTCTCAAAGTCAATGAGCATATCCACTATTGTCAGGTCTGCTTCAATCTCAGTGAAGATAAGGTCTGCCATATCTGTTCCGACGCTTCGCGAGACCACGCGCTCTTATGCGTTGTCCAAGACCCTAAGGACGTGATCGCGATCGAGAAATCCGGAGATTTCGCGGGAGTCTACCACGTGCTGATGGGCGCGCTTTCGCCGCTGGAAGGAATCGGCCCGAAGGACATCCGCATCAAGGAGCTTTTTCAACGTTTGAAAGAGGACGGTTTTCGAGAGATCGTGCTTGCAACGCCTTCCGACAGCGAGGGAGACGCGACAGCCGCTTACCTGACCCGCCAGCTCAAAACGCTCAAGCTTAAAGTCACGCGCATCGCCCACGGCGTTCCGGTGGGCAGTTCCTTGGAGTTTGTGGACAAGGCGAGCCTCGCCCGAGCGTTCAAGCATAGACAGGAAATATGATTCATGTTAGTCTTATCCAGGATTGATATTACATAAAAACGGAGAGAAATTTTATGGGCGTTGGAGAAGCAATTTCGAAGGGCTTTACCGTTACCAAGAAAAGCCTCGGCCTCGTTACCCTTTTATTTGTATTTGGCTCTATTTTTAACCTTCTGAACGTCTTTTTAGCTCCTCAGGGCCCCGTGGCCGCCGGCGACACACCTCCTCCGCCTTCACCGGCGCTCGTAGTTGCAGGTGCGGTATTTATCCTTTTAACCATTTATTTCCAGGGCGGTTCGATGGCCTACTTGCGAGACGCGATCAAGAAAGGCAGCGCTTCGCTTTCTGATTTTTCCGCAGGCGGCGGAAAATATTACGTGAAGCTTTTGGTATTGGGCCTCATCGTGACGGTCATCATTGGTGTGACGGTTCTCTTGGCGGCATTGCTCGCAGGCCTTTTGGGCGCGATCAGCCCGTTTATTGCGGTGCCGGTCACGATCCTTCTGGTGGCTCTGGGTATTTATTTCGTGGTACTCCTTTTCCTCGCGCCGTACGCAGTGGTCGGCGATGAACATAGCGCAGGCGCTTCTATCAAGATCAGCATCAAGCTCGTGAAGCGCAACATTCTGACCTTATTAGGCATCTCGCTCTTAATGATCGTCATCGGATTTGGTATCGGTCTGGTGTTGGGCGGAATCCTAGCCGGCGTAAGTATGGCTCTGAAGGCACCGATGGCAACGAAGATCATATTCGCTCTGCTCTCGAGCCTGGTAAATGCTTTCCTGGGCGTGCTTGTGACCGCGACGTTCATGAACGTCTACCTTTCGCTGCAGGAACGAAATAATATTTAGGCGCAGGCCCAAAAGGGTCTCGCGCCAAAAAAGAGGACACGATTTAGTGTCCTCTTTGTTTTTTAAGACAACTTCAATCCCAAGTAGCTCAGCTGGTAGAGCGGCTCGCTGTTAACGAGCATGTCGCAGGTTCGAGTCCTGCCTTGGGAGTGTATTTAGTAGAGAAAAAAGTAAGATATCATAGAAGAAAAAGGCGAGGTCAATAAACTTGGCCCCGCCTTTTTAAATGAGAATGATCAATGAAATTTGAATTCTATATAAAAGAGTTTTTATTAATCCTAGTTTGTCTGATCTTGGGAATTGGGATAGCTTATCAGCTTACTTATACAGCCGAAGCAAATACTGTTTTAGTTCATATAAAGACTGGTCTTTTATTGGGTCTGATTATTTATGCGCCAATTCAAATTTTTAGGTTTTTATTCAGGTTTATTAAAAATAGAAAAGTATGAGCCCCAAAAACCTTTACATCATCGCCGGCCCCAACGGCTCAGGCAAAACAACTTTTGCTAAAAAGTTTTTACCCAAGTATTGTACTCATTTTATCAACGCGGACTTAATTGCTCAAGGTCTGTCACCTTTTTCTCCCGTTATTGCGGCAATGAAGGCGGGGCGTTTGGTACTCAAAGAAATTGAGGAAATGTCGGAGAAAGGAGTTAATTTTGCTTTCGAGACGACATTATCCGGAAAAACTTACTTATCGCTTCTGAATAAACTTAAAGCCAAAGGTTATCGAACGCACATTTTTTTCCTTTGGATACCAAATTCCAATCTAGCGCTAGAACGCATCAAGGACCGCGTTGCCGGAGGCGGTCATAATGTACCTGCCGTAGACGTTCGCCGTCGTTTTCATAGGAGCATCGATAATTTTTTTAAAGTTTACGAACCTTTGTTAGATACGTGGATGCTTTACGATAACTCCGAATCAGAACCGCGTTTGGTTGCCGAAATGATTGATGGGAAAGTTTCGGTCAAAGATGAAGACTTGTTCAAAAAGATTTCAAAGGGGAACGGCAATGGCAAATAAAAACGTAAGTGATTCAAAATTACACGCCGGGGCGAATAAAGCGATCAAGGAAGCTGTTCGTGGAGTTATTGAGGAACACAAGCAATCAGGCCGTCCTGTCGTAATTTGGCGTAATGGGAAAGTGGCAAAAGTACCCGCCAGCCAACTCTTGCGCAAACGAGCGTAGTATTAAATTCGTTCACCAAGAGATATGGCGATACTCCTTCCGCGATGCCTGTAGAATTTGATTAAAAGCAGGACTTCCTCGCTGGACTCTCTGGTGCGAATGGCGTCCAAACCGGGGAACCAATTAGGACTCGAACCTATAGAGTCAGGGTGAGGCCAGGTTATCCGGCCTCACCCTTTTCTTTCCCTTAGAGCTAACATTTACTAGCATTTTACTGGCAGCGAACCAACTTTCTTTGCGCAAGAAACGCGGCTCTAATTCGACGGACTTGACATACTGAATACAATGTATTACAATCTAGTCATGAAGGTTCTATATGCAAAGCGGGTCGCCAAGAGGATCGAGAAGCTCCAGGTCCCAAGGGAGATCTGGGTGGATTTTCAGGATGCTTTTGAAAGCTTTGCCAAGAGTCGGAACTTCAGGTTGTTTGATATCAAGAAGCTGACGACCAAAGGCCCGTATGTTTATTATCGGCTCAGAATTCGTGGCTATCGGGCGCTGTTTCACATGGACGATGAATATGTATTTGTTGAGGATATAGGATCTAGGGGAGGAATATACAAGCCATGAGCGTAAAAACGGTAAGGTTCAATAAGAAGGAGGAGGCCTTGTTAAAAACACTCCTACGTTTCTATAAAACAGATTTTTCTCAGTGTGTTAAAGAGCTCATTACGGAGAAGTTGGAAGATTTGCAAGATATTGGTGTTATCGCAAGACTTAAAGAGGGCAAGCGTTCGGATTATTTGACAGGCCAGCAGGTATCCCGGCTTTTCCTCTAGTTCGTCAATCGGACACCGCTTGTCGACATAAGG
>JANNFA010000109.1:0-5366 GCA_031379345.1 Candidatus Omnitrophota bacterium
CTGATTCTTCATGCTTTCAAGCATGGACATCATGTCTGCCGAGGAGTCCGCGGATGCGGCGGCCGGCGCCAAACAGAACGCGGACAAAACGATTAAACTGACCCACTTTTTCATGACATTCCTCCAAAATGAACGATTAAACAATCGAAGCCAACGTGGACAGTCTATGAAAAATCTGTGAAGGGACTATAAAATGGATATGAAGTTTTGGTGAAGACGGATCTTACTTTTGCAGGATCTGGCGGAGCGCGCTTTCGGCTTCGGGGTAGCGGAATTTGTAACCGGCCTTCTCTAGGCGGGCGGGAATAGCTTTTTGCCCACCCAAGAGCATCTCGGACATCTCCCCGAGCATAACTTTCAATACGAATCCGGGTACCGGAGCCCAAGAAGGCCGGCCCATGGCCCGGCCAAGCGCCGAACAAAACTGCTTCATGGTTAGAACGCCCGGGGAGACCACATTGAACGCACCCGAGAGCTCAGCGTTCTGTAGAGTGTAAAGAATTGCGCCCACGACATCGCCGCGATGCACCCAGGGAAAATATTGCCGTCCCGAGCCGAGCGGGCCGCCTACAAAAAAATTGAAAGGGGGCAGGAATTTCTCAAGGGCTCCGCCTTCTCTTTCAAGGACGATGCCCAGCCTGAGAAGAACAACGCGGACTCCGGACGCTTCCGCCTTTTTTGCTTCGTCTTCCCATTCTTGGCACAGTTCCGGAAGGAACCCGCTGCCTTTCAAAGAATTTTCGGTCACATCTCCATTTGGGACATCGCCGTAATAGCCCACGGCGGAAGCATTCACAAGAGATTTTGGTTTGTGAGATACTTTTGCAATGGCCGCAACAAGGGCACGAGTCGAATTCAGGCGGCTGTCGCGAAGCACTTTCTTCCGTTCGGCCGTCCAGCGCCCGCCCGCGATGCCTTCGCCCGCCAGATTCACAACGGCATCTGCGCCTTGCAGCACAGAGACCCAAGCCCCGGCCGTCTGGCCATCCCAGGCCTCCACCTTAAGGGCTGTTGAGGGATATTCCCTAAAAACATCCACACGGCGGGAAAGGATGGTCACAGTGTGGCCGTCTTCTAAGAGACGCCGCACAAGCGCACGGCCGATGAATCCAGTGGCTCCAGCAAGAACGATCTTCATGATTGCTATGATAGAATAAGCGCCATGCAAAAACACCCATTTTTATTCGCTTTGCTGTTCGCCTGTATGATCACCCAAGCCGTCCCTGCCGCGGCCGACAATCTGCGAGAAACGCCTATCGTCAAAGCGGTCCGCAAATGCGCTCCGACCGTAGTGAACATCGGAACTGAGCAGATGGTTCAGCTTCAACAAAACCCTTTCTGGGGCCAACAACTCGGCGGTCAAATGGACGCGTTCCATAATAATTTTTTCCAGAACCAGGCCCCCACAGCTTTCGGAAAACTCGCCATTCAGAGCCTAGGTTCCGGAATCATCGTCTCCCCGGACGGCCTCATCGTGACGAATGCGCATGTGGCAAGTAAGGCGTCAAAAATATTTGTAACCCTGCCGGATGGAGCCAAAAGCGAAGCCATCCTCATCGGCACGGACAACGAGAACGATCTCGCGCTCATTCAAATTTATACAAAAAAGCCCTTACCCTACCTGGAGATCGCAAACGATGTGATCATTGGTGAAACGGTGATATCCATCGGGAACCCATTGGGATTAGAAAATTCCGTCTCCGCGGGCATTGTCAGCGGCACCAACCGCACCTTCTACACACAACCGCAGATAGAGTCGTTCAAGGACCTCATCCAGACCGACGCTTCCATCAATCTAGGTTCAAGCGGCGGAGCGCTCGTCAATCTCGAGGGAAAACTGACCGGCATGAACATGGCCGTGATGCAGAATGCTCAAGGCCTGGGCTTTGCCATCCCCGCGAAGAAGATAAAACGGATGTTGGACGAGTACGAGAAGGTCCGCAAAGACAAAAAGACCGCCTAAGAACTTTTTACGAAAGTCCAAAAAAAGTACTGTATATTTTTTCGGTGATCCGGTTTAATTCATTCTGATAGGCATCAAACTCGGATAGGATACCGGAAAGATCGTTACGGCCCTTAAACCAGTCCTCGAGCATCGACCGCTTCACCTCCAGATGAAATTGTAGGCCGTAGAAACGCCTATCGACAGCATAAGCTTGATTCGGCACTAGCAAACTCGAGGCCAGATGCGCAGAGCCCTCGGGAAGGTCAAAGGTATCCCCATGCCATTGGAGCACCTTTATTCTCTCAAGGCCGAGCGCTCCAAATAAAGGGTCCGAACCGGCTTTTGGCATCATCGTCACTTCGCTCCACCCGATCTCCTCCTGCCTGGCCTTATAGACCTTTGCGCCCAATGCTTTGGCCAGAAGTTGAGCGCCCAGGCAAACACCAAGGTAGGGCACCCTTCTTTTAATGGCTTCACGGAGATAGTGGTCCTCTTCTGCCAAGAAAGGATATTTGTCCTCTTCATAGACATTCATCGGGCCGCCCATCACCACGAGAGCGCGCGCATGTTGAAGATCAGAAAATGTATAGCCGGGTTTAAACAATTCTACTGTGCGGAACGGGATCTTCTTGCTTTCAAGAAAATCGAGGATGGTCCCGGCGTTCTCATTCGCGACGTGCTGAAGAATTACGACTTCTTTGGCGGCAACCACTTTTTGGTGAACCCTGACCACAGGTCGCTCAGGTAGGAACCATACTTTTTTTGTTGGTGATGCGCATTCGCGCGCTCGAAATAAAGGCGCGCATCATTCGGCTCAAGACGTATGGCGTCGCCGAAATCCTGGAGCGCCGCCGGGATGTTCCCTGTCTGTAAATTAAGGTCGGCACGGTTCGCAAAGGCGGTGGCTAATTGAGGGTCCAGTGAGATAGCGCGGTTGTAATTCATACGCGCCGAAGAAAAGTCTCCTGTTTCCTGCTGATCCAGCGCGAGGTTATTGTACGCACAGGCATCGTTAGGATTAAGCGCAATGGCTTTCTTATAATCCTGCGCCGCATTTGTCGGTTCTCCGAGCGCATCGTGAGCCATCCCTCGGAGATAATACGCTTCGGCGTATTCGGGATCGAGCTCGATCGCTTTTGAATACGCGGTCACGGCCTCTTCCCAGAGGCCCCGCTCATCCAGGATACGGCCGACTCCTGCGTAAGCGTCGGAAAGTGCCGGATCCACTTTGATGGCTTTTCTGTAGTCCGAAAAAGCGCTATTGAATTTTCCCAGCATCTCGAAATCAAAACCTCGGTTGAAATACGCCTCCGCGTTTTCCGGGTCGAGAAGGATCGCGTGGTTATAATCCTCGATGGCCTTTTCGTGTTCTCCCCGGTCGCCATAAGCGGTGCCGCGCTTCACGTAGGCCATCGAATCATTAGGATTGGAAAGGATCTGGGCGCTCGCTTCGTCGACGAAACGCTGGAGTTCCTGCGGCGCGGGCGGAGCCATTCCATCACAAGGCAGCTTCAATGCGATCACGGGAAGCGCCGCTGGTTCGGCATAGAGAGGCTGGGCGCAGAAAATACCGGCAACAACGCTGAAAATAAAAAACAGGTGTGTTTTCATCAGAGAATATTATAACACGACCACCCTGGCTCGTTAAACGCTTTCCAAATATTCCCAACGATCATACACCTTGGCAAGTTCCGTGGTGATGGCCATCAGACGGGATTTAGTTTCAGAGACCCTGCTTGGATCTTTCTGATAAAAATCGGGGCTCGCCATTTTTTCTATGATCTGCGCTTGTTCCGCGTCCAGCTTTTCGATAATGGCCGGAAAACCATCCAACTCTTTCTGTTCTTTCGCGGAACGTTTTCTTGGTTTGGCGGGATTCACGGGCGCCTCATTCTCACGAACGACTTTCGCTTCTTTCTTCGGCGGCACGGCCTCTTCGGCCTTGTCCTTGCGGCGGGTGAGCCAGTCATCGTAGCCGCCGGGATGTTCGTAAACCACTCCATTTCCCTCGAGAATGATCGTGGACGTGACCACATTATTTAAAAACGCACGGTCATGACTGACCAATATCAACGTGCCCGAATAACCGATAAGAAGTTCCTCAAGAAGTTCCAGGGTCTCCACGTCCAGATCGTTGGTGGGTTCATCCATGATGAGTAGGTTGGAAGACTTTGTAAAAAGACGCGCCAATAAGAGGCGGTTACGCTCTCCCCCGGACAGCACTTTGACTCGCGTGCGGGCGCGGTCCGGGGAAAAAAGAAAATCCTGCAAATATCCCATGATATGCCTGGGTTTGCCGTCCACCGTCACCGTGTCGGTCTCACCGCAAATATTCTGGATCACTGATAAATTTTCATCCAACTGCTCGCGGAGTTGGTCATAGTATGACACTTGCAGGTTGGATCCCAACGTAACATGCCCCGATTGCGGAGCGATCTTTCCGAGAAGTATCCGTAAAAGGGTCGTTTTTCCGGAGCCGTTGGCTCCAATGACGCCGATCTTGTCGCCTTTCATGATACGAACCGAAAAATCTTTGAGGAGAGTTTTTTCTCCATAGGCCTGGCAGATGTTTTCCGCTTTCGTCACCACCTGGCCGGAACGCTCGGCCTCCTGGGCTTTCATCCTGACTTTTCCCAGGAGATGGCGCTGGGTCTTTTTTTCTTCGCGGAGCTGCTCAAGAGCCCGGACGCGGCCCTCATTGCGGGTCCGGCGGGCCTTGATCCCCTGACGGATCCAGACCTCCTCCTGAGCGAGTTTTTTGTCGAACAGTTCCCATTCCGAAGCCTCGGCATGAAGCGCCAATTTCTTACGTTCTAAAAATGTCGGGTAATCACAGGTCCAGCTATAAAGCTTTCCGCGGTCCAGTTCCACGATCTTGGTCGCCAGGCGCGTCATGAACATACGGTCATGCGTCACAAAAAGAATGGTGCCTGGATATTCCTTTAAAAAACTCTCCAGCCAATCGATCGATTCGATATCCAGGTGGTTTGTGGGTTCATCCAAAAGGAGCACGTCCGGTTTCATGACCAGCGCTTTGGCCAAAAGAACCTTTCTCTTCTGCCCGCCGGAGAGTTGTTCAAAGGTGCTTTCCGGATCTAATTTCATATGCGAGAGAACATCTTCTATCTGCCGCTGGGTCTCCCAGCCGTGAGTGTGGTCCATCTCGGCTTGTAATTTATCCAGCTGACTCATGAGCTGTGGCGTGTATTCGGTCTGAAGCCTATGATTCAGATGATGATAATCACCAAGAAGCTTTACGCGTTCCGGCAGGCCGGAAAGAACAATATCAAATACATTGCCGGTGATATCGGCGGGGACTTCCTGAGGCAGGTGGGTGACTTTGATCCCCTTTTGGTAGCCAATCTCCCCGCTGTCTACCTTCATCTGGCCGGTAATAACTTTCATGAGCGTCGTTTTTCCG